>CAZJZJ010000060.1:0-3342 GCA_964550525.1 uncultured Methanosarcinales archaeon | reverse complement strand
AACCTAAACCTGCGATTACTTCATCAGTTATAACTGTAACACCAGCATTTAATTCATCAGAGCATGTATCTACTATTTCTTTAGCACCTTCAGTAACTGCTTTCGAAGATATAGTCGCGCCTGTGATTGCATCTATCTCTCCGCCATTCTTTTTTAATTCAAGTTGTTCAATTGTTCTGCCTTTGAATTGTACTAAAAACTCATTCTCAATTATCCTTGCACCTAGACCAGGGGTTTCCTGCTGTTCAATAATTGATATCCCTGTAATCTTGTTTAGTTCATCCACTCCAACCAATAGCACTATATCTCCGCCATAGCCTTTAGTTGTTTTCTTAATTGCATAACCAATTAAATGGCCGCCTTTGTAAGCTTCATAGTAACCTTCTTTTTCCTTGAATTCATCTGCAACAATAACCTTGCTGAGAGCTTCATCAAGAACGCTTTTTTTATTCGCGTCTATTCTGTCTTTTGTTAGAGAGTATATGCCTGACAATGCAGCTGCAGCTATTGCACACACAAGCATGAGTATTAATCCCATTTTTAGTGTATTATTTATCTTTTCCATTCTTTTTAACAAAACCAAAAGGTTTGGGTTTAGTAAATCTGTCTATTAAAGGGGTTGCAGCGTTCATCAATAGGATTGAGAACATCACTCCTTCTGGATATGAACTGTATAATCTGAATATGATTGTAAGCAAGCCGCAGCCAAAACCGAAAATAAGCCTACCTTTCTTAGTTATTGGTGTGGTTACATAATCTGTAGCCATGAAAAAAGCGCCAATAATTAAGCCGCCTGTAAGTAGATGGAAAACTGGATCCTGTTTTGCTATCCATGCGAATACTAAAACAGTTGCAATATAAGTAAAAGGAATTCTCCATGAGATAATCTTTTTCCAGAAAAGATAAATCACGCCTATCAAGAGTAATAATACAGATGTTTCTCCAATACAACCGCCAATATTGCCTAAGAAAAGCTGGTTGTACATATTACTTGTTGTACTAAATGTTTTCATCAATGCAGCTACGCCTTGTTGTTTCAACATACCCAAAGGTGTAGCAGCTGTAATTCCATCAGGTGTAACCCAATTTGTCATTATAGCTGACCAAGAAACCACTAAGAAAGCTCTGCCAACTAAAGCAGGGTTGAATATATTATGGCCTAAACCGCCGAAAACATGTTTACCTATAGCAACTGCAAAGATCGAGCCAAGTATAGGTATCCATAATGGCACAGTTGCCGGTAAAATAAGTGCTAGTAAAAGACCTGTTATAACAGCGCTGCCATCTAATACAGTTACAGGTACTTTCCTCCATTTCTGGATTAAGTATTCTGTAACTACAGCTGAGAATATACTTAGTAGTATTATGAATAATACTTTCCAGCCAAAGAAATAAACACCTCCGATTGCAGCTGGAAGTAATGCAACTACAACGGACCACATAACACTTTCTACATCAGCCTTATCCTTTACATGTGGCGATACTGAAACAGTTAGTTTTTGTTCTTTTTCCATCTTAATCCTTTTCTTGCATTGGTTTGAAATCTAAACCATCTTTTTCTTCTAATTGTGTTTCGTCTTCTTCTAATTTAATTATGCTTTCGCCTAACTTAATTTCAGGCTCCAAAGTTGAATGCAGCTCTTCTCCAAGCTGTCCAATAGGAAGTCCTGCTATTTCTTCATCAGGAATATTCGTTCTTATTTCTACTGGCTCTTGTTTTTCTTTTACCCCATTTGGACCTTTAAACTGCAATGTTTGTTGGGTTTCTTTTCTCTCTTTTTCTGGTTGTGGTGGTAAAGGTTTCTCTTCTTCTGGTTGTTCTTCAACAGGTTCTTGTTTTTCTTCTTCCGGTGTTTCCTCTTCTACGTGTACTGGTGCTTCTTCTTTAACCTCAACAGTTTCTACTGGTTCTGGTTCCTTTTTTTCCTCAACCTTCTCTTCTTTCTTAGGCTCCTCTTTTACTTTCTCCTTTTTCATTTCTTTCATAATCTCATCTTTAGCGTGTTTAATGTAATGCACTAAAGGGATCTTGCTTGGACAGATATAAGCACAAGCACCGCATTCAAAACAATCAAGTGCAAAATTTTCTTTAGCTCTATCAAAATGTTTATTCATTACATTCTGCGCAATCGCTGTAGGTGTAAGAAACATCGGACAAACATCGATACATTTACCGCATCTTATACAATCCCTTTCTTCATCTGTACAAACATCTGTTTTTGCTTGCACTAAAATACCAGAAGTACCTTTGATCACAGGGATCTCATCTGTTAACTGGGCTAAACCCATCATAGGGCCGCCTGCAATAAGTTTTACAGGTTCACCAATATAACCTCCACATTCTTCAATAAGGTCTTTAACAGGTGTACCTATCCTTACAACCAGGTTAGCTGGCTCTTTAACAGCACCTGTGACTGTAACAACTCTTTCCACCAAAGGTTTTCTTTTATACACAGCATCATAGACAGCTTTAGCAGTACCTACATTCTGGACAACCACACCTACATCCATTGGTAATCCGCCTGCAGGAACCTTTTTCTTTGTTACTGCATAGATTAGCATCTTCTCTGCGCCTTGCGGATATTTTGTTTTTAGAAGTACAAGCTCAATATCTTTGATATTCTTCTCTTCTATATACTTTTCAAACATCACTGTTGCATCTTGTTTATTATCTTCAATACCTATGTGTGCTTTTTCTACACCTAGAATCTTCATAAGAATATGGGTACCTTTAATGATCTCTTCAGGGAACTCTACCATTAACCTGTTGTCTGCTGTAAGGTAAGGTTCGCATTCAGCTGCATTGATGATTAAGGTATCTATTTTTTTGTCTTCAGGCGGGCTTAATTTTATATGTGTAGGGAAAGTCGCACCACCCATACCTGCAATGCCTGCACTTTTGATAATCTTTCTTAATTCCTGAACTGATAATTCTTTAATATTTTCTCTATCTGCTTCTGCTTCTGCATCCTTACCATCGCTCTCTATAATTACAGAAAGAACATTCTTGCCAAGAGGATGAGGTTTTTCTGCTATTTCCTTAACAGTTCCAGAGATCGGTGTATGCACAGGCACAGATACAGCACCTTGAGCTTCACCTACTTTCTGATACTTGTTTACTTTATCCCCTACTTCAACTATTGGCTTACATGGAGCTCCAATATGCTGGGACATAGGAAGAATAACTCTAAAAGGACGCTTAATTCTCCTTAACTTACTCTTTTTTGTAAGCTTACTATAATGCGGATGTACCCCTCCTTTGAATTTACTAAACCATACCATTAACAAACCCCTTATTAAGAGAAAATGATGAGGATATAGTATATAAAGGTTTTCTTATTT
>CAZJZJ010000059.1:0-4069 GCA_964550525.1 uncultured Methanosarcinales archaeon | reverse complement strand
AGGGAAAAGAAGAGCCAGAAGAAGTAAAAGAAGAATCTGAAGAAGATAAAACTGAAGAAGAAAAAGAAGTAATTGAGGTTGAAGAGGAGAAGGAAGTTAAAAAAGAAAAACCAAAAAAACCAAAAAAAGAAACTAAAAAAGAAAAAGAACCAAAACCTAAAAAAGAGGAAAAAAAGGAAAAAGTAACTGAAAAAACTAAAGAAAAACTACCACTACCAGAAGAAACAAAAGAAATAAAAAAAGAAGAACCAAAAGAAGAAAAAAAAGGCTTTTTCAAAAAAATCAAGCAAAAGATAGTAACCAAGAAAATCAATGAAAAGCAGTTCAATGACTTGTTCTGGGATTTAGAGGTTGCGTTGATGGAGAACAATGTTGCTGTTAAGGTTATAGATAAGATAAAAAATGACTTAAAGCTTGAGCTTGTTGACAAGCCTATAAAAAGAACTAAGATTGCTGATACTATCATGAATACATTAAAAAATAGTCTTGAAGATTTGTTTAAGGTTGAACAGATTGATTTATTGAAACGAATAAAACAAAAGAAAGAAACACGAAAAGAGCAAAGCTCTTTTGTGTCCCAGAGTCCAGAGGACTCTGTGAAGCCTTTTGTTATTGCATTCATTGGTATCAATGGTTCAGGAAAAACAACCACAATTGCAAAAGTTGCCCAGCTTCTAAAAGACAATAAGCTTTCTTGTGTGTTAGTAGCTTCAGACACATTTAGAGCAGCTTCAATGGAACAACTACAAGAGCATGCAGACAACTTAAACGTAAAAATGATTAAACATGATTATGGTTCAGACCCAGCAGCTGTAGCTTTTGACGGTATTAAGTATGCAAAACAGCATAATCTTGATGTTGTGCTGGTAGACACAGCTGGACGTCTTCATTCTAACCAGAATCTAATGGATGAGATGAAAAAAATTATCAGAGTTGCAAACCCTGACATGAAGATCTTTATCGGCGAATCTATAACAGGCAACGATTGCACAGAACAAGCTGAGAAGTTCAACCAAGCAGTAGGTGTAGATGGCATTATTCTTTCCAAAGCAGATGTTGATGAAAAAGGTGGTGCAGCTATTTCTGTAAGCTATGTAACTGGCAAACCTATCATGTACTTTGGTACAGGCCAGGAATACAAGGATTTAGAAGAATTTAATAAGAATAAGGTTCTGGATAATTTGGGTTTGGCTTGAAAATAGAAAGATTTTTAATTGTATTTAATAATATATCCTATAAGAGGTGATACAATGGCTTTTCTAGATGAATTAAAGAATGCATGGGAAATATGTAGACTTAACGCAGCAAAGATTGTTGAGGTTGCTAAGAATCCTAATGCTACAGGCATGGCAATTGCTTTCATTGTTATTGCTGGAGTTGCGCAAGCTATAGGTGGCTTAAATCCAATAGCATTATTTACAGCACCATTGTTTGGTATTGTAGGTTATTTAGTTGGTGCAGGTATTTTCCATCTGATTGCTAAACTCTTCAATGGACAAGGAGATTTCATGGAGATGTTCAGGGCTATGGGTTATATCTCAATTCTAAGCTGGATTATGGTTATACCTGTTGTAGGTGTTTTCCTAGGCATGATTGTAGGTATCTGGCAATTGGTTGCTAATATAATCATAGTTCAAAATGTGCAAAAATTAAGCACAGGCAAGGCAGCAGCAGTTGTGTTAATACCATTTGCACTGATTATAGTGTTAGCAATCCTAGGTGCAGTAATGTTTTTTGGAGTACTAAACCCACAGGTGTTCTTGCCAAAGGTTTAATCTTATTTTTTTCTTTTTATTTCTATAGAAACAGCATCTTCTTCTACTCTAATATAACGAGGACAAATAGTAAACTCATAATTATTTTCTTTGCAATAAGCAGTAATCTTCTCTTTCTCTTCATCAGAAGAAAACTTAACAACCACATTAATGCCTTTTTTATCTGGATGGACAATACTAAAATCCTTAAGTTCCTTTTTTACCTTAGCAACATGCTCAAAAAACATTTTATATCTATCTTCAAGTCCTTTTAACTTCTCAATTACTAAAGCAGCGTATTTCTCATCAAAATTTAATGTGTTGAAGATTTCTTTAGGTGTCTCAAACAATTCATCCTTATTCGTAGAGATAAACCCGCCATACTCTACATTGATTGGCTTCCATCTGCCAAAACTACATACTATTAAATCAGCATAATTTCCGTTGCAAAGTTCAGTTCCGATACTGCCAGAAGCATCCAATATTACCAATACTCCTGCTTTGTTGCAGACTTCATAGATTTCCTTAATATCCTGTTCTGCAAAATAACCAGCTGGATTTGTGTAAATTAAACAACACGCATCAGCCAGCTTTTTCTTTAAATCCTCTAAATCAATAATCCCATAATCAGTCTTAACCATTACAGCTTCTCGTTCAAGCATTTTTGGATACTTCTTATACGTAAACCAGCCTCCTTGATCTGGAATTAGTATGTTTTTCTTATCCAGAGCCATTTTCCTGCATATGTAAAAAGCAGCAAAAATTGCACTGTTTCCATCTGGAGTTAGGACTAGTTGAGTGTGTTTAGTAAGCTTTTTTAGCTGCTCAATGATTTGCGTTTGCATAACGTATTGTGGTTGTATCTGCTTTATAAATATTAGCATCAGCATTGCTGTGTTGAAGAAGTGCGTCTGTGCCATTATTGACATTGTTGGTGAGTGCAACGAGCCAATAATGGCAGGCCAGGCGAGACTTTGCTGAGTGTGTTTTTAGCGAAGCAAAGGTGAGTAGGACTTCTTCAACACTGCTCTAAACGTGTATTAACTTAAAAGTAGTTAATAAACGAAACCTTTATAAATGCTCCTAGATTCGCTAATCTAAGAGGGATTATAGAGGAGGAGATATTAATGTCACAAGAAGCAAATCAAGAAACAGTTCAATATTTATGCGATACTTTTTTTGAAGCTGCTAAAGCAGTCCATACAAAAGATTATGCTCATATGTACGCTCAAGTTGAAAGATTATTCTCAGAAACAAGTTATACAGAAAGTGACCTTGTAGGTTTTGTTAATGCAAACATGAATACTACTTTTAATCGTGATAGAAGAAAAGACATGGGTCATTATTCAGGCTGTCTGCTTGAATTGCTTACAAAAAGAAACAGAGCAGAAGATAAGTCCACTGTTGTTCATATTGATGGTACAGATGAATATGATGGTTGTAGCAGGTTTGATTATCTGTTCGCTGGTGCAAGAGATGTTGGCCAGTTGACAGTAGAGAACCTTGAAGGAGATTATGTCTGTGTAGATGTAGGCAGTTTCACTGGAGTAGATCAACTAGTTTTACACAAGATCAAAGGAAATGATACTGGTGCAGGTGTTTCTTCAAGAGGTGGAAGATCATCATATGTTGTTTTCTCAGAATGTGAAGGTACACGTGTCGGTACACGTATTGGTCATGATAGCGGCGAAGTTAGTACTGTTCTAGGAGTTAAGAATAAAGGTGAACTTGGATTTTCAAATCTAGGCTATAATGCCGGTAAGATGGGTGCAATGTATTTTATTGACAATGAGATTGATAATCTTGGAGATAGCATTGCAGGTATTCAAGGAGAAGCTGATTTTGTTTTTGTATACAAGAACAAAGGCAGAGGCACTCTTTCAGGTGCAGCTCATGACGGTGGTAAGATTCACTTTGGTCTGATTGTAAAAAATGTAGGCGCTTTTGCAGCTGCTAATGTAGGTTATCAGACTACTAAGATAGACTATGGTACTGGAAAAGGAAAAGCTAACCTGATGGTGATCGCTAACAGTAGCACTATGCCTTTACCTGAAGGTCATGGCCAGATGCTAAGAGATGGACACATAGGGCAGCTTGTATTGCATCATGTAGCTGGAGAAGATTTTGCAGTTGGTTCTCAAGCAGACGAACTTTTCATAGGAGAAGAAGCTGCACAGAAGTACCAGGAAATTGTTGAGGCTTTTAACATTAATCACTTGTACGATCTTGGAGAACAGATGAAAGAGTCACTTTCAGTAGCAGACCTAAAATGCCTTGCACACGAACTTGAGTCATTCTACAACCTATCAATAATT
>CAZJZJ010000058.1:0-5006 GCA_964550525.1 uncultured Methanosarcinales archaeon | reverse complement strand
CTCACATAAGAAATAGGAAACCCCTCACCCATCTCTTTCCTTGGGTTAAAATATTTCACATTATTAAGTTCTTGAGGTTCATGATGGTCAATCCAGATTATAGGCAGTTTAACTTCATCAATAAAATCCTGCTCCATCTTAGCAACATCAAGCACAAAGATCTTATCAGGCTCATAACCCTTAACAGCCCTAACAAACTTCATATCAATATTCGGATGAGTCTTAATAACAACTCCTTTCCCTTCATGCACATGCCTATAAAACTGCAGAAAAGATGAAAGCCCATCTGGATCATCATCAAAGAATATCAATGGACGCGCGCAAGTTTCAAGTTCCTTTTTAATTTGCTCCAGCTTCATGCACTTTAGCTGATTCTGGTTGTTTATAAAGGTTTTGGGTAAACCCTTCTTTTAAATCTTCTTCATACATACTTAATGCATGTAATGCTGCGTTAAAATCTCTTGTCTTTAATGATTCAGGAAGATAACCTGCATCAGCTTCTTGTTGCTCTTCAAGAATATTCAGGTTATACCTGGCACTTAGAACAGCTTGCTGGAACATAGGGTTAAGAAGCCCTAGCCTACGCTGTTTAACTGCTGTTTTCATATTCTCAAGGAAAGCTTCGTAACAAATATCTTGTATCTTTTTTTCATAAACTTCAAGTTGTTCAATTAATTCTGGGTCGATGCCTAATAATGATTTATCTCTTGGATTATGTTTTTTAATATGCTCTAAAGACAATCTTGCATCTACAGCATAGCTATGAAATAAAGGATAGATTGAAAGATTCTTTTCTTTTACAGTTTTATAGACAACCTTATCTCCTTCTCTAATAGGTATCACTCTTTCAAAATAATCATTGATATTCTTACCTATAGGTTCTAGTCTTTCCATTCTGCTTGTGAATACCTCCTTTTCATACAACACTAACCTATCTAATAGACTTTGATTAACTTGAGGTGAATAACTAGATAATTGTGAGACTACATTCTCCGCTTCTCTTACTGAGTTCACAAAAAGACTAGACAGAGGTGTACTATCTTTAATCTCTCTGATCTTTCTAATTGCCTTCCAAAGTTTGCTCTGAAGATTATTTTCGTTCATATTTTCAATCCTCGTGCTGGAAAAAGGAGTTAGAAAGCGTTTAAAAACCTTTTTATTCTACCTCTCCTTACCCTTAATTATGAACATCCGCTGTCTGCGTTGTAAAGGAAGAGGCTATTGCGGCAGAGTATTCTGTCCGCATTATGCAAAAGCTGAAGCCAGGTTTAAAGTACAGGATAAGATAGGCAAACAGGATTTCTTTGGAGACGCGCCAAGTGTTTTTGTAGGCAGGATTGGATATCCAAACATAAATGTAGGAATACTTACGCCGCCAGAAAGAAAACAAGATGCCTGGGTGTATGACGCTCCTCATTATTGGGCTGAAAAAGATTTCCAATTACCGCAGTTAATTGATATAAGAAGTTCATTAATCAATTCAAGGTTCAAAACTCAAGTTAAATCAAAAAACAAATTCCTAGACATAAGCCAGGAAGTAGGCATGGCTTCTAAACCAGTAGAAGTAGAGATTAACCTAGAACAAAAACCTAAATTCAAACTTAATATTCCTGCGGATGTAGCTCCTACAGGCCCGAATGCAAAACTAATGAAAGCAGAAATAACTTCTAATCCTAAAATAGATAGAAAAGTTGATTATGTTGTAAGTGATTATGATTTCAAAGCTAACAATGCAATTACTTCTCTCTATGAAAAAGGTTATGATGATAATTTTTTAACAAGATTGCTTAGCATTGGCAACCTTGGCGTAAAAGTACAAAGGAAATTAGTACCAACACGTTGGTCTATTACAGCAACAGATGACGCAATCTCAAAACACTTACTAAAACAAGTAAAAGACAAACCAACTGCAAACTATCTTGCTTACTTTGGCTCTTACCTTGGAAACTATTACTTAATCCTAATGTTCCCTGAAGTCTGGTCCTATGAATTATTTGAAACCTATGCTCCGAAAACAAGTTGGAACGTAACTCCAAAAGTACAATTCACTACAGACTATGAACCTTACCAAGGAAGAAAAACATATGCAAACAATTGCGCAGGCGGTTATTACGCTACAAGACTAGGTATCTTAGAACAATTAAAACAAATGAAACGCCAGGCAAGTGTTTTAGCCCTTCGTTTCATAACAGGTGAATACGCAGTTCCTTTAGGTGTCTGGGTAGTAAGAGAAGCTGCACGTAAAGCAATGCAATCTAAACCAATAGAATTCGCAAGCAAAGAACTAATGCTCAACTACGCCAGACTAAAGATAAAAAAGAAGTTCAATTTTGATCTAGATCAAATCCTTAAAGAAAGCATTTTACTGAAAGAGATGAAACAACAGAGTAAATTAAGCAGTTTTATTTAAGCTTCCCTTTAAACTCTTCCAATTCTTTCTTGAACCTTTGAATTGTTTTGACAATATGCTCTGGTTGTGTCTTCAAAACATCAGCAACCTTAGCCAGAACATCGCCGTCAAACGTATCCTTAGAACTAAGCTCTAATTCTTTAACATCAATCTGTTTTTTCTTTTTAACTGCTTTCCGTGCTTTCTTCCACTTGGAAAACAATTCTTCAACGCGAGCAGGCAATTCTTCTTTTTTAACAGAAAGCTCTTTAGCAGCTTGAGAAAGAATATCCTGTTCTTGTTTTTCTTCTTTTTTAGCAGCTTTGCCTGCTGTGAAAGTAATTCTAACAATCCCGTCAGAGATCTTTGTAGATTTAAGTATCTTAATCTCACCAACTTCAGAGGTTTTATGCAAGTGAGTACCACCGCAAGCTTCAACATCTATGCCAGGAAACTCAACTACTCTGATTTTTTTGCCAGGCACTGCTCCGCCTTGATACAGACTCATGCCATACTTTTTCTCAGCTTCACCACGAGGCATAAAAGAGGTTTTAATTTTTATGTCCTGTTTTACAATCTTGTTTGCTTCTTCTTCAATCTCTTTTAACTGCTCATCATCTATTGCTTGGAAATGGGTTACATCTAAGTGAGCTTTTTCTTCTGTTTTCTTTGCACCTGCTTGGTTGATGTGATTACCTAAAACTTTTTTAGCAGCTGCGTTAACTATATGTGTAGCAGAGTGATGTTGTGCAAGTTGTTTTCTTCTGTTAGCATCAAGTTTAAGTTCTACTAAGCCTCCTTGTTTGAATTTAGGCTCATCAGCCAGAACATGAATAATAACACTGCCTTGCTTGAAAGCATCTACCATTTCTTGACCATTAATCTCTCCTTTGTCATGCAGCTGACCACCAGAAGTAGGATAAGCAACAGTTTGATCCAGAACAATATTCTTGCCAATGATTTTAAGAACCTTAGCTTTATTCTTTAATTTCATATAATCATCAAAATAAAGTGCTTCTGTTTCAGGAACACCAGTTAAATCTAATTTCTCTTCTTTCACAGTTGCATGCGCTTGCTCTTTTTGTTCATGCAATTCAGCAACCTTTGCATAGAAGTTTTCAGGCACTTTTACTTTAACTCCTGCTTCAACTAACATCTCAGGTGGAATACCATTTGAATCATACAATTGCAATAAAGTTTTTTCATTTACTTTTTTTAACTTAGCAACAATCTGTTTAGTTTTCTGTTTAGTTGTTTCATATTTGTTTTTTTCAACTTCTAAGATTTCAGTAACTTCATCCAGGTTTTCCATTAATTCAGGGAACAAAGGTTTCAAGTACTCAGCATGCCATCTACAGATTGTTGGTAAATGTAAATCCCAGCCATACTTGTCAATGAAAGAAAGTGATCTTCTAAGCAGAACTCTTAGATTATATCCACCACCTACATTGCTTGGTAATGCTCCATCATTTAAAGCAACTAAAAGTGAACGTGTATGATCTCCAATACAATATAATGCAGCTAACGGCATTACAGTTCCTTTAAGATCCTTAACATCTGTACCAACATGTTTTGCAACCTGCTGCCAAGTTTTATCTATATCTTCAACTTCATCAATGTTTAAGTAGGATGAGTAAGGTAAGAACCTTTTCATCAGATCATCATCTCCTACAAAACCTGTTGCACTTTTTAGTTTCTTGCAAACTGTAGGGAAAACAGCTTCATAGCTTGTTGAAGTTGCTTTAGTAAACCATGCATTACGTTCATGCCCCATACCCATATCAAGAACCTTTAATTTTAAACCTTGTCTTCCTTTCGGAGTCTGTTCGTATAACATGTAAACCTGATTACCTAATTCTAATCCTCTTGAGAAATATTCCATGCAAGGACCAAAATTACCACCACCTGCCCAAGCATCCTCATGATAAGTAATTTCAGAATTAGGAAGCCCCAATCCTTGCCTAAGCCAGTTATGTATATCCAGGAATACCTTGTCTTGATCCCATTTTTCTTTCGGCACAAACATGTGCTGGCCTATCATAACAAAACCCGTGTAATGCGCTCCTGTAATACCTACATTATCAATATCATTAAACCTTAAACAAAACTGTGGAACCACTAAAGGATTAGCAGGCGGTTCAACTTCTCCAGAAACAACATAAGGCTGGAAATCATAGATAGAAGCTTGCACAAAATCAGTATCATCCCTCCATCTTGCTACAACTGGATAACGTGGAATCGGTGTATAACCCCATTTCTTAAACAATTCTGCAAAACGCTGCCATACTTGGATATAATCCAACTCTTGCTTCGCTGGAGTATCTCCTATAAATTTAAAACCTCCACTACAAGCAGGATCTCCACAAATAGTCTGTTTCTCATGCGTAGTCCAAAAGAAAGTACCACATTTACACTGCTTCCTCATAAAACCTTCATTCTTAAGAACCTTAGTAGCATAAAACTTATCCGGATCCTTACTAGCTTCTTTTTTGAATTCCTTTTTAGTTTCTTTATCAGTAGGCATTATACAGAATTAGTAGAGGGGATGTTTATAAAGTTTGCTTAAAACTTCCCTTTCAACTTCTCTTCAACTTCTTTAGGCACAAAACAACTAACA
>CAZJZJ010000057.1:0-5342 GCA_964550525.1 uncultured Methanosarcinales archaeon | reverse complement strand
TACTGTCAAATATCTTAGTCATAATCCCTGAATCTATCAGGTGTCCTTTAATCTCAATCTCTTCTATATGTTTCATGTTTAAAAAAAGAATAAGCAGTTGTTTTTAAATGTTTGTGTTCTAATGACTCAATCTAGCTTGCTGGTAATTAGGTTGTGAAGAAGTCATCATCTTAATATTCTTTGCTGATATTGAGATAGCTTGTGGAAAAATATTGTGGTTATCTTTAGGTATATTGTTGCTACCAGTATAAGCCTGTGTATACTTTAATGCAGTTTCTTCTAAACCTTTAATAATCTCATCATGTGTTTTTCTACCTAGAAATGCATTATAAACAAAAGCAATAGAACCTACAATAGATACAGCATCATTTAGGTCTCCATTATTAAGCCTAGCAACTAAATTTTTAGCTAGTTTTCCAAGTTCAGGGACATCTTTCAATACATTGATAGGAATCTGGGTCTGGTTACCACCAAAAGCATCTACAGCATTCTGGTATAATCTCATCTGTTGGTATAATGAATTAAGTGTACGTGTTGCATATGCTATATAATCTTTATTACCCATTGTTTCCAACTGTTTTCTATCTTTATGGAATAGATCACTCTTTAATTGCAGACCATAAACCGGATCTGAAACTACATATTTGAACATCTCTCTTAAATTTCCATCACGCTCAACTAATCTCGACCATAGGCCATACTTCTCTCTAACAAGATCTATTGTTTGATTACCACGTGCAATCTCTCTGTCTAAAGCAATCTCTTCAGCTTTTCTTCTTGCTTTACTTCCAAATTCTTTATTTCTTTGTAATTCTTCAGCATTCTCTTTATTTATTTGTGTGTTTCTTTCAGCAACCCTCTGCATGTCTGCTTCAGTTTGGCTAGGCAATGCAGCGTATTCTTCTTTAGGTTTCATTGCAACTTTAACTTTCTCAGGGAATTTTTCTGCATAAGAACTAAACACATCGTGCCATAGTTCAGGAACATTGATGATTATCTCTCCATTACCTAACTCTCTTACATATTCAACCTTAGAGCATAATTCTGGTGAATCAAAAGGCACTATGCCCTCACTAGTTTGATCGGTATTGATCATAACTGCTCCAAAAATTGGGCTTGGCAAACTGTCAAAGTACTTTGCTTTTTTTAATCCTAATACAATATCATCTGCAAACATTTTTACTGCTTCGACCATCTTTTTTTCGTCATCAACCTTAAAACCTTCATATTTCCATTTTAGGAATTCAAACACTTGTTCACTTATTCTGTCATTAAAATATGTATTTTTACTAAGATCTTTCCTATTCACATACTCAATCTCTTGTTTGAATAAAGTGCTAAGTTCAACATCTTCTAGTCTTTCCTCAGAAACTTTTGCTTTCTCAACATAAGCTAGAACAACATGGTTGTCATTTGTGTCCATTACGAGGTTTTCTATGATCTGTCTACTTAATTCAGGTGCTCTAAGGATGTAACTTGCAAAGACCTTAGCATCCATATTAACATTAAATGGATCTTTAAGATAATTTACTGTTCCAGAAACATATAGTTCATCGAATTTAGCGTAAATTTCAGGGAACATAGCTCTAAGTTGGGTTTCATCAAACCCTTTCCTTGACATAGAAGCAATATAAGGTCCGCTTAAGACCTCATTTCCGTTGATTTTAGCTTCAACTTCTTGAATGACCATATCAGAAATCCTCTGTTTAAGATCTTTTTTTCCAAAAGAATGCACAGGCCAATATATTTCAGAATAAACTGTTGAAACATCATCAAAAACACCTACTGTATGAACATCGTTATTCATTATAAACTGCTGATGCGAACCATTGCCTGTTAGTCTTGCTTCCATCCTGGCATGCCTCTTAACATAATCCTGGATTGCTGTTTGTCTTTTGTTCTTTTTCTTCGGAGAAATATCTGGTAAACTCGCTTTTTGGACTATAAAATCCAGTGTCCTGAGCTTTAATTTTTGCTCTTTAGGCGTTTTCCCAGCCATTTTCATACAGATTTACCTATCTCAGTATACATTTATGTATGTTGGTATATAAAAAGGTTACGTTTTTACACCTTTTTACATGCTTATTTACAAACACTAGAACTATTTAAATATTGTGTTTTTTAACTACTGGTTAGTAACTAACTTAACCAACAACTCATCCCCGCGCTCAATCTTCTCAACTAGATTAAGCTTCTCCAGCCTAGAAACAAACCTAAGTACAGAAGTTCTTTTCTTCTTATGGCCTTTCTCAGGATACATTGCAATGGTCAATTCACTGATCTCAACTGGATCTCCATCTTTGCCAACTCTTTTAAGAACATCAATAAGCTTTTTCTCCGACGAGGAAAGCTCATATTTTACTTGAATTCGTTTTTCTTTCTTTTTTTCTTGTTTTTTTTGTAAAAGCACTGCCCGAAGTTGGTCAAAAATCTCAATGAATTTACGTCCTTTCGGCGTAATAGAGAGCACTTTGTCCTCTTTCAGACTGTCAACCTGGATTAAGCCAGCTACATCTAAACTGCCTATGGAAAGCATTAAATTGCCGTTAAAACCAGGTCTAGAAGCAATCTCGCTTAGGTTGAGTGCATAGTTCTCTTT
Organism: uncultured Methanosarcinales archaeon; assembly: GCA_964550525.1. GTDB lineage: Archaea > Nanobdellota > Nanobdellia > Woesearchaeales > JANQNQ01 > CAZJZJ01. Next base: position 2,743 of record CAZJZJ010000057.1, on the reverse strand, counting down.
CTTTACAAATTCTTCGTCATAAAGAAGCTTCAAAATCCTTATGGCCTGCGCATCTGTTAGTAATTGGTAAAGCATCCTAAAACCACTCAAAACAGAGCTGTTATTTATATTTTTAGCTTTTTCCGGTTTAATAAAGGAAGAAACGTGCCTGGTTGGAAGTATCGGAAACAGCGGAAACGTAGGAAAAATCGGAAGGTTTATATACTAGTTAGTCTATATAATTGGATGTGGTTTTTGAGAAGTCCGGGGGGAAACCCTTGTCTTAGTATGGGGGTGGTTTTTGGAACCATAAGGTGGTATAAGTGAAGAAAGCTCTGTCATTCGCATCCGTCCTCAAGAATCCTATATTCCTGAACAGAGATGTCCTGCATTCGCTTATACCACCTTCCGGACACTTTCTCCATAGGATAGATCAAAAGAATGATCTGATTATGGAACTTTCTCCGATTCTTATGAATTCTTCTGTTCATGGCATCTTCGTGTACGGCAATCCTGGCACTGGCAAGTCTGCTGTTATCACTTCTTTGATGCAGGAACTAGAGCAAGAAGCAGAAAAGCAGAGTATAGAACTAAGAAGCATCTACGTTAATTGCGCTGAAAACAGGACTGAAACAGTGATCTTAGTGGAGCTATTGAGCCAGTTAAACCCAGACAAAGACTATCCAAGAATGGGGTGGACACGTGCGAAAGCACTGAGTGAGTTCAAGAAAACACTGAATACATTAGGAAAAACCAATATTCTAGTTGTTTTGGATGAGGTTGACTATGTTTTGAGGGAAAGCGGTGACGACATCCTTTACAGGCTTAGCAGAATCAACGGTAAAGTAAAACCAGGCGTGTCCACTATAATTATTTCCAACGACATCAAGGTGTATGACTACATAAAGCCTAGAACACAGTCAGCTTTTGGCAGGGTTAAGGTGGTTTTTTCACCGTATAATGAAGATGAACTACATGACATACTGCAAGACAGGGTTAAGTATGCATTTAAGCAAGGAGTAGTAAGTGGACCAGTGATAAGGAAGATTGCAGAAATAGAAGGCAGTAGAAGCGGTGACGCTAGAAGAGCTTTAGAATTAGTAGACAGCTGCGCAAAACTAGCAATAGCAAAGAAAAGAGACAAGATTACCTTGGATTTAGTAAGTTCTGCAGACAAAGAACTAGAAAGCGATAATGTATTGAATACAATAGCAAGCCTAACCCAGCATCAGAAGATTTTGTTCTTAGCAATACTAAAGCTTAGGCAGAAAGACCTGGTTGGAAGCAGGGTTTTCAAGAAATACAAAGAGATCTGTAATTCATATAATGTCAAGCCTTTGTCAGACAGAAGAGTAAGGTCGTTTGTTGTAAATCTAGGCGAGCTTGGCTTGATTAAGTCAGAGGTCAAGTGGTTGAAAACAATGAAAAAGAAAAGTAGAAAGATTACAGTAGACATCGACAAAGGAGTCAAGAAAAAAGCAAAAAAGATGTTAAGAGATAGTATTTAGGTTTACAGTGCATTGAAAAGCTGCGTCTGTGCCGTCAATGGCATTAATGCCGTAGGCATTGATGGCATGGCCAGGCGAGACTTTGCAGGGCGTTTTTGCGATGCAAAGGTGAGTAGTAGGTTTTCAATGCAAATCAAGTGTAGTATCTGTTTAGTGCGTTCATTTATAAAGTTCATGTGTGTGGGGCGGCAATGTTTTTAAAACAATAAAATATAGGGGTGGTTAGTTTGGATAATGGGGCGGTAGATTTGGCAGACACATTAAATACAATCGAGGCATCACTTAAATATGCAGTTCCTACTGCTTTGCTTCAAAATGGTCGCGGAGACACTTACGCTAGAGCTCAAGAACTATTGCATTCATATTCAGAACAAACAGAAGAAGACTTATTCTCATATATTGGTTTGCCTCAAGAAAACTATTCAACTGGATTAAACAATGTTGTAGATGCTGTCTTAGAAGATCAGCCTTTCCACACTACTCATGTTGCTTATGTTCATGAATATGTTGATTTGCATAAACAAAACAGAGAAATGGTCTTGCTATTCTTTGACAACATTAACCCAGAATACGATAGAGATCTTCTAAGAGAAACAATTGAAGATGCTGCACACGACTATCTTCACTCAATCGGCTACAGCAAAGACAATAGATCAATGGTTGTTGCTCTAGAAGGAAAAATTCTGGCAAAGCAAACACATCTCAAGTCAGGTATATTTGCACAGCCTTCAGAGAATGCATGGTATCTTCCTACAGAGATGGAAACAGGGACTATGAATTAATTTTATTCTTTTCCTTTTCGTGATAATCACACTTTCTTTGAAGTAGTCTTTAAATTAAGTTATTTTGACTTGTTCTATATGCCAGAAAAATTAGGGTTTAATGAATATTTTGCATTGATTAAAGAATGCTATTCCTTTAGAGATAGGGTTGCTATACTATTCCATCTTTTGACTTCTCCATTAAGTTATTTTAAAGATAACCCTAATTCACTGCCATTTGATATAAGGATTAAGAATGAAGACGGTATCTTTCTTTGCGGAGATAACATCTTTTCAGCTAGATGTGTAAGCACAGCTTGCGGTCATGATATTAGAGGTTACTTTAATCTGGATGAAGGGGTATTTGTAGACGTAGGAGCAAACATAGGAAAATATACAGTTGCTCTTGGTAGAAGACTAAGTGGTAAAGGTAAGGTTGTAGCCATAGAACCTGAAGACTACAACTATGAGCTCTTGGGAAGGAATGTTGAGTTA
>CAZJZJ010000056.1:0-5545 GCA_964550525.1 uncultured Methanosarcinales archaeon | reverse complement strand
GCAGATCCATCCTGGACCGCAAGAGAGATTGCCACTAGCGCCGATGGCGCTGAATCAGTTTTTGCTGCGGATATGGATAATGATGGGGATATGGATATTGTATCCGCTTCTCCTTGGGATGATACCATCGCCTGGTATAAGAACAGCTATGACGCTGTTGTTCCCACCGTTTCTTCAGTTTCTTCATCCACTTTATTATCCAGAGTAGTCATCTCTCTGCTTATATCCATCGTGTTTGTAGTGGATTCAGTATTGACATGGGAAAGATCACTATTCTCTGAATCTGTTTTTACTTCTATTTTTGTTTCTTCTTTAGCAGTGTATTCTGTACTTGTTTTTTCTCTGTACTCAGAAAGATCAATCACATTGTTTGCAGGTAACTCAGCAGTCTGATATTCAATATTAACCTCTTCTATAGCTTGCTCTAGATTTGTATAATCTTCTTGCTGAATAGTCTCTTCTCTAACTAAATTGTCTTCTTTATAATCTACTTTAATATCAGGCATAACCATTTCTACTAATTGTAAATCCACTTGTTGTTGAGGTACATAATCAACCTTCTCCATAATAGGTATCACAGATTCATGGTCTACTTTTACATCTTGGTATGTTTCTGTGTTTATAGTTGTCTCAATATTATCATAGCTTCTAACCATCATCTGAGGCACAAATACTACATACTCTTGCACAATGCTTTCTATCTTTGAATCTGTTTTAACATCTTCTAACAGATCTGTCAACTGTTTTGCATCATATTGTATCTTAATATCAGCTCTTACAGAAACCTGTTCACTTGTATCTTCTTTCAAGTAAACCTGTGACATCATCATTGGCTTATCCATTGTAGAAGCTAGATACTGGCCAAGAGGCTCGCCATGTGTAAGTACTTGATATTCAAGCATAGGTGTATAATCTATAGAAGTGTATTCGATATTATCAGTGCTAGAAACAGCTCCTTCATAAGCTGTATACATGATTGTACTTGTGTTGTAGCTGAAAGCAACAAAACCTGTCTCTGATTTAACTGGCAACATGTGTAAAGCATTGTCAGCAGTTAAATTATGCATCTGAAGAGCTGGTGCAACAAAAGCATAAGCTAATGAATTTGCAAAAGGTATAACCTGGACTTGTGTAATAATCTCAGGCATTGGTGTAGCTTGCGCAGAAACAGCATGTGGCGTAGCATAGTATTGTACCATTGCTTGCGCTTCCAACCCATTCCCTGTAGAAAAACTTGCAATAATCCTTCCTTCTAAATTAACATCAGCAGTTTTAGCTTTAACAATAACCTCTTCTTTAGCTCTTTCATCTGCAACATTCATCTCTTTAATTCCTTCACCAACAAGATGTCTGCCTGCAAAATCAAGAACCTTCTTTTTACCTATCTTAAGCTTCTTAAGTTCCTTTTTCCCCTTCTTAGCTGCTGCACTCGCCATAATCATCCCTTAAGCCAAATAAATAATCTTTACTTTATAAATTTATAGTTTTGGATAAGAACTAATAACTCTTAGCAACATAGACCATTACTTTTGTTCATATCTTTCTAGCATCTCAAGTGCTCTTTGTTCCATAGGCTTTTCGCGTAATTCTCTTGCAGCCATTAAAGCGCCTGCATAATCTTCCTGAGTACCTAGACCCATAAACAAGTTAAAAGCTCTTTTGTAAGCTTCTCTCTCCAGAGATAAGCTGCCTATGTCCTGAGCACATTTAGCAGCGCAGATAGCTACGACCATTGGATTACTGCTTTGCATGTACCTGTTATATTCTTCAGTTAGTACTTTTGATTCAGCAGCTTGTACAATCGATTCAGAATATCCGCATTCCTGCATATTATTGTCTTCTTTTATTTCTCTAATTAGCCTAAGCTTGAATCGAAGTACATAGTTTTTGTCCACACTAAATAACTCCACTGCTTGATCTAGTGCCCTATCAATCAAATAAATATCTCCAATCTCAAACGCATACTCAAGTGCTTCTTTTGTTTCTAACGGGCTTCCGCTGTTCATTCTGATATTGTAAGCTTTAGTCAAAGCTGCTTTTATTTTCCCTTCATCTCCTAATTTTTTTGCATAATTAATCGCTTCATCAATATCACTCCTAAGAAAACTATCACCAAGAAGAATACCCTCTAAATTCCCAAGATCCTCAGAAATCTCTGGATGGATTTTTATTTTGTAAGCTTCTTCCCAACACGCTCTTAATTTTTTTTCATCTTGTAGCTTAGTTGCACAACCCATAGCTTTCTTAAGATTAGGCATCTCTGATGGGAAATTAGCCTCATGAGGAGAAGGTTCTTCAAGATGTTTTTTCATAAATTGATTGTATGCTATATCCAAAAGCTCTCTTTGTTTTGGAAAATCCAGTTGTCCTGAAGTTAGATCCAAACCAACAACTATCTCAGCTGCTTTTTCTATCTGATAAGGGTTCTCAGACTTTTTAGCTAATTTATATATATTTTCCCATGCTCCTCTTGCCAGATAATCATCACCTAAAAGACCAGCAACAGTAGCTGCATCCATACCACTTTCCAGGCTATCTGAAGCCATCCAATAATCATAAGCAGATTCTAGAACGACTTTTCTTTTGTATTGGTCTTTAATATCCTCAGCAAGACCAAGAATTAAATTCATGGTGAGTGTTAAACCACCTGGTTCTCCTTCCATAGTAGTCTTACCTCTGAGCATAGCCTGGTATTCCTCTATAGGCAAATCAGGATCAATTCCCAACATCATAGACTTAGCAGGAGAACTAGTTAACAAACTGAAAAAAAAAGCAACTATTGCTGCAAGTCCTGCTCTTTCTTTGGAGACTCTCATTTTCTTGGTATTGCAAAGATAAAGAGCGTGTTTATAAATCTTCCGCTTTTAACTACTTGGGAGTAGAACTAATAACTCTTAGCAACATAGACCATTACTTTTGCTTCTTTGCCGCAGTGCGCGCACTTGCCTTTAGCTGTGGAATCAAATGGGATATTTATTGTTTTTGCGCCGCCTGTCTTGTCTTTTATCCAGTCTTCGCATTCAGTTTCTTTGCACCAAGGCATTAGAACTAGTTTTTTGTTTTTTATAGCTTCCATGACCTGATCAAAGTTTTCAGCTTCAACTATGCTTTCATTCATCATCTTTTTAGCTTTTTTAAGAAGATCTTCCTGCATCTGTTCAAGCATCTGATCAAGTTTCTGCATAATGTCTTTAGTTTTGACAAACTCTTTCTTGCCTGTATCCCTTCTTACCATTACAACCTGGTCTTTAGCAAGATCCTTTGGCCCAAGCTCAATTCTAACTGGAATACCTTTCATTTCCCAGTTATTGTATTTCCAGCCAGGAGTATATTCATCTCTGTCATCAAAGATTATCTTAAATCCTTTTAAGCTTTGCTCTATTTGTTTTGCTTTCAGAAGCACTTTCTCTTTAGTATCATCAAATATGATTGGAACAATCACAGCGTCAACTGGTGCAATCCTTGGAGGGATAACTAGGCCTTTATCATCACTATGCATCATGATCATTACTCCTATGCTTCGGGTAGTGAATCCCCAAGAATTCTGCCATGCATATTGTTTTTTCTCATTTTTATCTATGAAAGTAATATCAAAAACCTTTGCAAAGTTCTGGCCTAAACAGTGTGAAGTTGCACCTTGAATAGCTTTGCCGTTAGGCAAGAAAGTTTCTATTGATAAAGTATAATCAGCTCCTGCAAACTTCTCTTTATCAGATTTCCTGCCTTTGATCATAGGCACAGCCAACATTTTTTCATAAGCATCTGCATATCTGTCTAGCATCTTCACTGCAAACTCTGCAGATTCCTCTTTAGTTGCGTGTACTGTATGCCCTTCCTGCCACAAGAATTCTCTTGTACGCAAAAAAGGTACAGGGTTCTTGAATTCCCATCTAACCACATTACACCATTGATTAATTAGTAAAGGTAAATCTCGATGACTTTTTATCCATTTACTATAAGAATCATACATAATGGTTTCAGAAGTTGGCCTTACAGCTAACCTTTCTGGCAGTTTAGAACTGCCTGAATGTGTAACCCATGCTACCTCTGGTGTAAAACCTTCAACATGCTCCTGCTCTTTTGTAAGCAATGATTCTGGAATGAATAAAGGGAAATAAGCATTTTCTACTCCTACTTCTTTAAATCTTCCATCTAGATAAGCCTTAATCTTCTCCCACATTGCATAAGACCTAGGCCTGAACACTACGCAACCGCTAACTTTAGAATATTCAATAAGTTCAGCTCTCTGAATAACCTGTGTATACCATTCTGAAAAATCTTTCTGCTTACTTGCAGTTATACCTAGTTTCTTAGTCATAGAAGAAGTTGGTTTTTAAAGATGTATTTAAGGTTTATGGTTTTCAATCTCTTCTATCAATAGTTTCAAGAATAAGCCTACATCTGTGACTACGCCAATAGTTTGCATACTTCCTCTGTCAGCAAGTTTAGTTACAACTGCTGGATTGATGTCTACACATATTGTTTTTACCCAGCCAGGCAGCATATTGCCTGTACCAATACTATGCAGCATAGTTGACAACATTATAGCCATTTCTGCATCTTTTATAGCATCTGAATAAGCATCCTGAGCTTCAAGCATATCTGTGTATACTTCAGGCAAAGGCCCGTCATCTCTTAGACTTGCTGCAAGAACATAATCAACATTGTTTTTTATGCACTCATACATAATACCTGTTTTCAAAACACCTTTTTCTACAGCTTGTTTCATGCTGCCAGCTTTATAGATTGCATTGATAGCTCTCATATGATTTTTATGCCCATGGTTAACACCTACACCTGTTTTCACATCAATACCAAGTGAAGTGCCATATAATGCATTCTCAATATCGTGTACAGCTAAAGCATTGCCACTCAATAGAACACTTACATAACCAAGTTTAATCAATTTAGCAAGTGCATCAGAGCCGCCAGTATGTACAACTACAGGGCCAGCTACAAAAACTATCTTTTTGTTTTGCTTTTTCAGTTCTTTCATTTTTTTAGCTAGTCTTTTAACCAAGATCTCAACCCGTTTCTCAGAACTAACCTCGTTACTCATAAACTCGAAATCCTGCCTATCCCTTTCCTTAAACTCAGGTACCACCTTAATTGCAGAAATCCCGCAAACAATATTATCTCCTTTCTTAACTTCTCTTAGTTTCTTGCAATAAGCTTTATTCTCCTCTACAACAATAACTGCATCCATTCTTTGCTTGCCTACTCTAATCCATTCGTTATTGATTTTTACAAATGTCTTATGGTTTGTAGTTGAATAAAAATTGTTAGGTACGCATTTGTCTTTTTCAGTTTTCTCCAATATTAATTCTTCTCTTTCAGGAATATAACATCCAAGTGTATGAAGTTTGTCAAGAATCTTATCAAGCTGCTCTTTTGTTTCAGCTTTAATCAACAGCCTAGCTTCAGATTCCTGTACATTGGTTTTACCAATAATAAACTTAGTAATCTCAAACTTGCCTCCTAACATGACTATACTGTCAAATATCTTAGTCATAATCCCTGAATCTATCAGGTGTCCTTTAATCTC
>CAZJZJ010000055.1:2290-6099 GCA_964550525.1 uncultured Methanosarcinales archaeon | reverse complement strand
AAGCTGAGTTTGTTCTAGGTAAATATTTGGAATTGACTTACAAAGGCAAAAAAGCATTATTTTATATAAGCGATAATTCTTCTCTTTCACATCTTGCACAAAAGATTACTGCTAGCAAGTTTGAAACAAAGACATTTCTTAAACGTGCAGGACTCTCTGTCCCTGAAGGCAGAAGATTCTTAACTACAGACACTGACATTAGTGATTATGTTGTTTCTCTAGGTAATTGCTGTGTTGTCAAACCAGATTATGGTGGTGAAGGTAAAAATGTTTATTGCGATGTCTCAGATAAAAACCTTAAACAAGTAATTGACAACATCAGAAAAAAACACAGATATCTAATTGTAGAAGAACAAGTTGAAGGAAACGAATTTAGGGTATTAGCAACCATCAATGGCTACATTGGTGTTTGTATGAGAAGGCCAGCAAGTGTTTTAGGTGATGGCCAGCATACAATAGAATACCTTATTGAAGAGAAGAATCAAGATAGGCAGTATAAACATAAGTTTCCTATGATCTATCCTATAAGCGCTTTGATTATAGATGATGTTGTATTATCTTATTTAGCTGGCCAGGATCTAACACTACAATCAATCCCGCAGAAAGACCAAAGAGTATACTTAAGAAAAAACTCTAATGTAAGTACAGGTGGTGATTCAATTGCAATCTCTGAAGAAGAGGTTCATCCTGAATTCAAAAAGATTGCTTTGCAGGCATTACATGCAGTTCCAGGAATGACTTATTCAGCTATTGACATAATAACAGAGGATGTAACTAGATTCCCAGAATTCTATGCTATCTTGGAAATGAATAATATGCCAGGGATCCGTACAAACCGTTACCCTTACATTGGTCAACCGCAGAATCCTGCAGCAGCGTTACTAGATTTAGTTTTCCCAGAGGCGAGGTGAATGAAAAGCCTTTTAATCTTAGGCAGAGGAGATACAAAGTATTCTGATAGAAACCCAAGAAGACTTGCTTTGTATGCAGTCGATTACGATGTCCAGCGTGCTAGTTACAATGAGATTGAGCAGGTTGCTGATTTTAAGAATAAAACCATTAATGTGATGTTCTTTTTCCCTTACCAATTCTGGAATGAAAATTGCGAGGTTCCAGAAGATACTGGACTTTATGGCACTTCTTCTGTTGCAGTTAATAGGATTAGAAACTTTTTTCTTGAAGTAAAAGAAAGATTAGAACAAAGATTCAAAGGATACAAATTACATTATGTTATTCCTCCTGAGAACGCAGCTATTGATAGGGACAAGGCTAAGACTACTGAAATATTAATAGAGCATGAAATCCCTACTTCTGAACAAATCGAGTACACTTGTCTCCAAGACATCCTGGATAATGTTACTCAAAGAGGTGTTTTCATTAAATGCAGGTATGGTTCTGAAGGTAAAGGCATTACTTTCCTGGGTTATAATTCTTGGAAAACCAATTACAGAGTAGAAGAACAAGGACTAGGTAATTATGGAATTAATGATCCATGGCCTTTTACTGACATCACAGGCAGAACTGATTTATTAGAACAGCTTCTTCAGCATGAAATTGTTGTAGAAAGAGAAATACTCTGTCCAGATCTATTTGATGGTAAGAAATTCGATGTGCGCGCTTATGTTGTTGCTGGCAAAACACCTCATTTTCTTGTAAGAGTTGATGAACCGCATAAAATAATCACAAATTTTTCTCAAGGAGCTAAAGCACTGCATCATCCAAAAACAGGATTAACACAAGACTATATCGCTCTTATCAAAGAAAATGCCATTAAAGCTGCTCAAGCAATAGGCTCACAATTCTTAGGTGTAGATATTATGTTTGATGGAAATGCAGAAAACGGCAAAATAGTAGAAGTCCAAACATTCACAGATTTCCCTGACATAGACAACTTCAACCTAGGAAAATACATGGTCAAAGATGAAAGTGGCTTATTTCTTTGAATCCAACATCACTTAAAAGTGGTGAAAAACAGAAAGATTTATAAAGGGGCAGAGGTTGTTTTTTTGTAGTATGGTAGACAAGATTATAGCGCCAGACGGAGCATTATATCAAGGGCAAGATGAAGTTACACAGTTAGCAGGACAAGCTGTTATTCTAAGAGACCAAGCAAGGGCAAGAGGTCAACCGGATCCAATCTATATTGATCAAGAAACAGGAGAAACAGTTCTTCCAAGGAAAGGGCACACAACCCGCTTAAGCCATGCTGAAAACCATTTTTTCCATCCTTCTAAAGAGAGAACAAGCAGCTCAAGCAAACGAATGTCTAAAGCACTTGATTCATTGGAAGATGCTCTTAAAGATACAGGTAATTTCACAGATTTCAAAAAAGGCAAACCCTATTTTAAGGATTACTCATTAGAATTAAAAACAAGTTCATGGTTTCTTTGTCAAGGCAGTTATGATTTCCACATGCTATTTGCAAGAAACAAAGAGGGTAATCAATATGGTTTTTTAGTTATGAATAGCGTGCCAAATTCTGATAAATATATTGCATTATTGAAAATGTTATCTAATACAAAGAACTTTGAAGATGGTCCAAGAATACAAAAACAAGTTCTTGAAAAGAGCGGCGTTGTTAGAGATCTTGATGACAAAATACATATTGTTACAGTTCAAATAAAAAACAAACACCTTTACAGGCCAAACAATGAAGCAAGGCATCCTGAGAATGCAATCACTCTAGGAGACTGGCAAGTTAAACATCTTTCTGCTTTGTACCCTGAATTTGTTTATTTTGACCCAAAAACAAAGAAGCTTGAAGTAGTGCGTTTAGAAAGATTCCCTCATCAATGTTCATATTCTAATTATAGATATGCATTCAAGAACCAGACCCCTCCAAGAAGACAAGGTCCACTATATTGTCAGCAAGCAATACCTGCGTTTGAAGGACAACATTTAACAGCAGAGCCTCTGAAAGTAAAACAAAACAGTGCTAGTGAAGCTATAGGGAAGCATCCACCTCTTTATTTAGCAAGACTAACACCACATCAGCAAATGAATTTAAGGTTATAAACAATGGGGAGAAAAAAAGTAAAGCACTTCCATTTTCCTAGTAAAACAAGGGATGGACTAGAGCATATTGTAACTGCTTCTTCAAGATATATCTATTGTTCATGCGACCATAAGATACATAGAAAAAGCGACTGTTCTCATGTCACTAATGTTAAGACAGGTAGCTCTGTACCTCCACAAGAAACATATTTCTTTGATGATGAAGAGCCATTTACATTACAGAAAATACCTCATGACGGAGTTGTAGTAGGGATGATCAAAGGAATCCCCCATATATTCATTCTATCTGCTGATAAAGATGTTTATGTGAAAAGATTTCAAGATATGAGGAGTTTTGTTTTCCAAAGAATGTTTGTTTCAAGTTCACTTGTCTCAACAACTACTGCTGATTTTCATTCTGTCTATTCATTAATACCTCCACAAGATTCAGAGGATCCTTCTCGACATATGGTGAAACTATTAGAAACAATCATATGCCCAGACATCATAAATGATGTTTTCCAAAACCTAGACAAAAAAGGTTACAATAAAGTAGGGGTATACTTTGACCCTATTGCCAGGCATATGCTAAGAAACAGAGAAGAGATATATATGACTGATCAAGAAGCTCTTAGAAGATTACACCGGTTGCCATTAATAGAACTTCAAAAGTATCTTGTAACTGCATTAACACATAACAGAGCAAGTGTATTGTATGCTAGAAAAAAAGGTAGGATTAATTATAGTGTTGCACAACTTTGGGCACTTGGTAGAATACTTGCAAATGAAAAACATAGAAAATCTGAAGCAACCCT
>CAZJZJ010000055.1:0-2280 GCA_964550525.1 uncultured Methanosarcinales archaeon | reverse complement strand
AAGATTTAAAAGCAATAAAAAACTTCAAACCTTATGCAAGAGAAGCTGCAAATGATACTTTATACAGGCAAACTGTTGAAGAAAGAATAGGTGGGCTTCCAGCAAGCTACTGGACACCTACAACCAAAAACGAAGCGCACTTTGTTCTTATTGAACTCTACAAAAGAAAACAAGTGCTTAGAAATCTTGGTATAGTTATGGCAGAATATGATCAAAAAGATACAAAAAAAGAACTTACAGCAATACTTGAGATGCCTGATTACCAAGAAAGCGTTGAAATGCTTAGAAGGGATATAAAAATAATATCCGAGAAAGCAGGTAAACAACCGCAAGATGTTGAGTTCATGCTAAGAGGTAATGGTGTAAAAAGAAACATCCTTGTAGGCAATTTTGGAAGAACCTTTTTGCAGCTTTGCTATAAAGAACTTGACAAAGAATTAGATGAAAGAATCAAGCATCTTCCTGCTTATCTACATGAAGTGATTTATAAAATCGCAGCCTGGAGAAAAGTAATGCCACATGCGCTTAGTAAACCTGAAGAAGGCCATGTTCAAGCAGCTCAAACAAGATAACTTTAAATAACACTTCTAATTATTTCTTCCCATGAAAAACATATATGACATCCTATTGAAAAACTACGGCTCCCAAGGCTGGTGGCCTCTCACACCTGCTGGAAGCCTTGATTCAAAACACCATCAAGGCAAGCCCAAGGATGATAGAGATAGGTTTGAGATAATTGTTGGCGCCATTCTGACTCAGAATACAGCATGGACTAATGTTGAGAAAGCTTTGTTTAATTTAAATAAAGCAAAACTTCTTTCCATGGACGCGATAAAAAAAGCAGACGTAGAAACAATAGCTCAACTAATCCGTCCAGCTGGCTACTTCAACCAGAAAGCTGAAAGATTAAAGATAATCGCAGACTTTTTTTCAAAGAACAAAAACCCAACAAGAGAAGAATTACTAAACGTAAAAGGCATCGGCCCAGAGACAGCTGACTCTATCTCACTTTACGCTTTTGAAAAGCCTTTTTTTGTTATAGACGCTTACACCAAGCGCATTTTTTCGCGCCTTGGTTTCTTAGATGAAAACGCTAGCTATGAAGATTGGCAACAACTCTTCATGACAAAACTAAACCCTGACGTAAACGTCTTCAAAGAATACCACGCCCTTATAGTTGAACACGCTAAAAGGAATTGCCGGAAAAAGATGGAGTGTAGTGGTTGTGTTTTGTGGCATCTCTGCCCTTAATCTCTATACTTAGCAAAAGTATCTCTATACAAAGGAGAAATTGTTTCAAATTTTCTATGATTTCTGAAGGTAAAGCCATTTCTTTTCATAGATCTATTCATCTCACGTATGCATCTCATTGTCAGTTCAGACTCAACTTCATTAAGAAGGTATTCAACTTCAAATAGATATTTTCCTTTTAATCTTGATTGCGCGTTTTTAAGAAGATCGTAAGTAAGTGTAAGCTTTCTATAGTCCATTTCAGCTGCATCTTCTTCTTCTAGAAGTGTGCTTATAGTTCTAACATCCTCTTTTGCTTGTTGTTTTTTATACAAGTTGAGAATACCTTCAACTCCAAAGCCCACTGCAGCTAAAGAAGCAACACCTGCAACAACAGCAACATATATCTGATTACCATTCTGACTAGCATATTGATAAATTTGCGCCCATAAACCTACATCCCCTTCCATACTGCAAATTGTAACTCTAAAGTAGTATTTAAATATTTGGTTTGAAAAAGGCAAGATTTAAATATATTTAACCCTAATTTCTATCTAAAGAGGTGCGCAAACTATGAGTTGGATTATTTGGCTGATTATTGTTGTTCTTATATTAGGGGTTTTGTTCTGGGTTTTTAGGAAAGTAATGAAGTATATGTTCCTGATCTCTGCTATAGTCTTTGTCTTCTTTTTAGTAACAGGCCTGCTTGTCTACAAGGATGTGCAAGACCTTAAAGAAAAGTTCCCAACCTCACCTAATTTAATCATCCTAGAAGACCAGGGTACTACTTTGACTGGTTTTACTTTAGACCTAAGTAAAGAAACCACAGAAGAAAAGTATAAATTCACTGAAAAAGACAAGTTAGAATTATTCTTCCAATATTTAGGTAGAGAAAAGTATAAGAAACTTAAAGGAGACAATTTCAAGCTAGTTATCTTAAAGAAAGACATTATCTCTGAGTTGGAGTTTGAGAAAATAGATATTTTAGGGATAGAATTAACTAAAGAGCAAGCAAAGCAAGCGATTGTGCCACCGCTTTTATCTTTACCT
>CAZJZJ010000054.1:0-6323 GCA_964550525.1 uncultured Methanosarcinales archaeon | reverse complement strand
TTTAGCTTCGCTAAACACTTTAGGCCTCCCATTAGGTCACAAATGTGTGGATATCCCACCCCCTAGCAATGGAAGGCTTTATTGAAGAAACAAGGAGGATAATAGGGAAAATGAATGGTAGTGAAACTATAATAGGTTCTTTAGTGAATAAAGTTAGTGCAAACTTTGTGTTTGTTAAAGTCTTGGAATTAGGCGTTTTATTGATGGCGAATATTGTTTTTATTCTGTTTTCTGCTGTAGAAAAGAAATAAGTTAGGGCAATATTAATCATAAGTCAAGCAGACTGACTTGTTTTTCCTCCAAAACTTTTTATACAAGCTTTTAATCCCTTTTTCTATATGACGATGCGAATTGACGAGCAGGTATTGAAAGAATGGGAAGCTATAAGGCAGAAAACTAATGAAGATGAAGGGCCTTTGAAGTTGGTTGGTAGTTCTTTCCCAGGAAATCTTATAATGGGTAATTCTCTTGGTCATGTATTTTCTCATTATACTGATTTTGTTCCAATAGTTCTTGTCAAAAGAGATGATCCAACTAATTATCTTGTTTTTAGAAGTCAGATGGTGATATTTGACAAATTTGTAGGTGTAAGTTATAATCCACCTGGGCTATACAGTGATGGAAGAGAAGTATTTGCTTTTTCATATGAGCAGATGATTACTCCTGATCTGGTAATTCCTTTTTTAGACCAAGAGATAAAAGCTGTTGCTGTTAAAGATGGAGAATATAAGCCTGAACTTATTTTTAATGATTATAAACTGTTAGAAAGAATTACAAAAACAATGGAATATATGATTTTTGCTAGTGAACCAAACACTTTCTATTCCCCCGATGACCCTTATTCGCCTGTTTTAAGGCACGAAGTTGCAGAGTTTTATGTAAGGGTAAAAGGTGCCAGACAGGTTTTTTATCCAATTGAACTTCAACAAATGCCTGAAGAGAGGAGAATGGTTGCAGTAATCTATGATTATGTTGATAGTAGTGTATTAGCTCAGAATGAGCAGCTACCAGTTTTATTCAATAAGTATAAAACTGATTTTGTATCTGCAGTTGCTTTGGTAAGTGACCAGGACTATTCAGAAAGCGGAATACAATCAATCTGTATTCTTAATCAAGAGCCTAAAGATCCAAAAGACTTACTTGCTTCTCTTCCTTTTTTTTCGGAAGCTCTTCCTTCTTCTGAATCTTAAACTCCTTATGTATCCTGTCGCCGATCTCGTCTTCCATCTCTAGCCTGTTCATGATTACTTTACTTCTTTCTATGACTTCTTTAGGTAATCCAGCTAGTTTTGCAACCTGTATCCCATAGGAACGGTCTGTGCCGCCTGGCAATATCTTTCTTAAGAAAATGATTTCATCGTCTTTTTCTTTGACAGCGATGTTGTAGTTTCTTACATTAGGGTACTTATCTGCTAACTTGTTCAATTGATGATAATGAGTAGCGAACAATGTTTTTGCTTTGATATGGTCATGGATGTATTCTGCTACAGCCCATGCAATGGAAACACCGTCAAAGGTAGAAGTGCCTCTGCCTATCTCATCCAAAATAATCAATGATTTATGAGTAGCATTATTTAGGATATTAGCAGTCTCATTCATCTCAACCATGAAAGTAGATTGCCCCATTGTCAGGTCATCAAAAGCTCCTACACGAGTGAAGATTCTATCTACAACTCCTAGTTTTGCTTTATCAGCAGGCACAAAACTTCCTAGCTGTGCCATTAGTTGGATTAAAGCGACCTGTCTCATGAAAGTTGACTTACCTGCCATGTTAGGGCCTGTTATAATTACAAGGTTATCCTCTTTATTATCCATATGCACATGGTTAGGCACAAAATAATCTTCAATCAACTCTACAACAGGATGCCTTGAATTTCTTAGAATGATTTCATCTGAATCATTCATCTCTGGCTTACAGTAGTTATTTGAAAGTGCTACGATTGCGAAGCTTATCAAAACATCTAAATGTGCAATCTTTCTAGCTAGATCCTGGGTTTTCTCTGTATACCTAGCTACATCTGCAACTACTGTTTGGAATATTGAGTATTCTAATTCATTGATTCTTTCTTCTGCGTTTAGAATTATTGATTCTTTTTCTTTAAGTTCAGGAGTGATGAATCTTTCACTATTTGTTAAGGTTTGTTTTCTTACATAGTCCTCAGGCACAAGGTTGAGATTAGCTCTACTAACTTCAATATAATAACCAAACACATTATTGAAACCAACTCTTAAAGATTTAATACCAGTACGTTCTTTTTCTTTTCTTTCTAATTCAGCTATCCATGTTTTACCGCCTGAAGTAATCTCTCTTAATTCATCTAATTCTTTATTATAGCCTTTCTTGATTATGTTGCCTTCTTTTAATTGTGAAGAAGGGTTGTCTTTTATTGCTTTGTCAATAATCTCTACAACTTCAATAAGCTCATTTACATCGTAGATTTTTTTAATCAGTTTTGAAGAGAAATGGATAAGTATCCTTTTAATCCTTGGAACTGTTTTCAAGGATCTTGAAAGTGCTTGAAGATCTCGTGCATTTACAGAACCAAAATTAACTTTTGAGATTAATCTTTCAATATCATAGACCTCTTCTAATAAAGATCTAAGTTCTTCTCTTTGCAATGTTTTCTTTGTCAATTCTTCAACTGCGTCTAAACGTTCGTTGATTTTTTCTATATTCAGTAAAGGCCTGTTTAACCATTGTCTTAACAACCTGCCACCCATAGGTGTTCTTGTTTTGTCTAAACTTTCTAATAAAGTTCCTCTTGTAGTTTGGTCTCTTATGTTTTTAATTAGTTCTAGATTCCTTTGCGTTGAAGTATCTAACACCATGTAGCTTTGGTTAGTGTAGAATCTTAGCTTGTTGATGTAGCTTAGATTAGTTAATTGTGTCTCATTAAGGAAAGCTAGTAAAGCTCCAGCAGCTGAGATACAAGTTTCTTTATCTTCAACACCAAAACCATCCAAAGAAATAGTGTTGAAATGTTTGATTAATGTTTCATAAGAGTTCTTGAACCTAAAATGTCTTTCATCGTATTTGTTTGTGAATAGGTCAAGTTTTAAATCAAAATCTGCGTTTTTTTGGATTATACATTCTTTAGGCTGGAATCGTGCGATTTCATTTAGAAGTTCTTGTTCTGTCTCCAATTCTGTGCAGATGAATTCACCTGTAGAAATATCTGCTAATGCAATTGCGAATTTCTTTTCTTTGTACAAAGCCATGATGTAATTATTGCTTTTACCATCTAGCATTGAATCGCTTATAACAGTACCTGGTGTTACTATCCTGACTACTCCTCTTTTTACAAGGCCTTTAGCTTTCTTAGGATCTTCTATCTGCTCTACAATACAAACCTTATATCCTTTGTTAACTAGCATAGGAAGATATTTATCTATTGCATGATATGGAATGCCTGCCAGCGGAGCTCTTGATTCTCCTTTGCCTCTGGCTGTTAAGGTTATTTGCAGTTCTCTAGCAACTGTTTTAGCATCTTCAAAGAAAGTCTCATAGAAATCTCCCATCCTAAACAACACTACACAATCTGGATGCTCATTCTTAATATCCATATACTGCTGCATACCTGGTGTAAGCCTTACCATTTCCGTCCCCAGGGTGTAGAATTATTGGTGGTTTATATAGGTTGTGGTAGTTTTTAGAAGTATTTAAATAGTAGTTTTGGTATTTTTTATTGAAGAGGTGAAAATGAAAAAAATAATTCTTGTTTTGCTGTTATTAGTTCTTATTATTGGCTGCACTAAAGAGCCAATTGAATTAGAGGATAGAGAAGGAGAGGCTCCTTCTTTCGATGAAATGATTGAAGGTGCAAAAGGTTCTGAAGAGGAAAAAACACAATTAGCAAACCCTGCTTCTGTTTATTGTGAAGAACAAGGTGGAGTATTGAGAATGGAAACAGATGAAGCAGGGCAATATGGGATATGCGTATTACCAGATGGAACAGAATGCGAAGAATGGGCTTATTTTAGAGGAGAGTGTCCTGAAGAGCCTGAGGAAACAACCGAAGAAAAACAACAACAAGCTGAGAAATCAACTGAGAGCCGTAAACCCACCTTAGCGAATTTTGGGTTTAATCTAGATTATTATGATCCAGAAACAAGATATGCAGGTGATTTTTATTTTTCATCAGGAAGAGTTCCAAATGATATGCTATTTACTCCTACTGGACATGTAACAGATGAAGGAAAACTTTTGCCTTATCCTGGCTATCATTTGCCTTTAGAAACGAAAATAATCTCTCCTATAGATGGGGTTGTAACTAAAGTTGAGAAAAATGATAATGCAGATGATTATGAAATCCATATGACTCAAAACCAGGTAAAGGATTTTATTGTTGCTTTTGATCATGTAATTAATGTTAAAGTGAAAGCAGGGGATACAGTTGTTGTTGGACAAGAATTAGGAGAAGTTGCACCTTGGGGTAATTATGATGTTGGGATGACTGAGCTAGAGTTTTTCAAGGGAGGAAATCCTCCAGTAGCTTATTGTCCTTTTGATTTCTTAGAAGAGGATTTAAAAGAAGAGTATAGCGCCATGCTTTATGATTTAGTAGAAAAATGGGAACATTTCAAAAGAGACGATTCTTTGTTTAATGAAGAAGAATGGGTAAGTCCAGGGTGTTTGGTTGAAAGTATTGGGGATTAACTATCTATTATAAACACTTGGACTATTAAATCTAAAACTGCCTCTGCAGCTGCCACTTTGATGCTCTATATTGATTTGATTGTCTTTAACCAATTGGACAATTATTCTTCCTGATTGGTCGTCTGCTTGGTAGCAATAGATATTGTCATCTGCAGTAACCTGCCTGAATTTGCGGTTAGTAAAACCTGTCTCCTTTTCATCAAACTTCCATTTCCCACTTGAGGTAAATTTGCCTGCAACTGAGATAACTGGTTTAGAAGGGTCATAGTTGTCATATACAAAAGCAAGATGCTCATCCCATTGAAGGTCTCCTGGACCATAGAACCAATTACCTTGTAAAGTGTTTTTTACATCCTGCATTATTTTACCGCATCTAGGTTCTACATCCCTAGTTACTTTTGAATACAGCTTTTCCTTCATATCTTCTTCATAATACTCAAGAGGGCAATCAATATAAGGAGTCCTGCTAGTATATCTCTCTGGGTTGGCAAAATGGTTAATCTTTTCATTAAGATAAACACCAAAATCAAAGGTTCCATAAGTACGGCCTACTTCACCAATCACCTCGCCTGCATCAAGTTTATGTAAAACTCTTTTTGAACACATATTACCTTGTTTAACAGACCAATCCTCGCATTCAACACTCTTGAATAAATCCTGCAATTCCTTAGAAAGCTCTTTTACATGAATAAAATACGCATTTACATCTCTGCATAGATTAAAGTAGATTGTATAATCATCTACACCTGTTCCATCATCGCCAGAAACAATCTTGGTAATATAGATATCACCTGGTGACACAATTGTTTCTTTCTTAGAAGTAAGATGGAAATACAAATGTTCTGTAGGTAAGGTATGGCCAGGCGGGTTAAGGTTTCCAAGCGGAGTAATATCAGTTATCTTGTTAAGGTCAACTGGAGAAACAGTAAACTTCTGGCCTGAACATTTTGGGATAGGTCCTTCTTCTTCTGGCTCAGGTTCTTTGACTTCTTCTTTTGGTTCTGGTTCTTCTATCTCTACAGGTTCCTCTACTTTTTCTTCAGGCAACTCTTCAACTGGTTCAGGTGGTGTTTCTTTTTCTAACTCTACTTCTTCTATACAACCAACTACAAGAACCAAACATAAAATACAAATAAGTAGTATACTTTTTTTTGTAGTCACTTCTTCCACTCCACAGCTATCAAACGTTTTCTACTGTTTTCTTTTCATCACTAAAGCCAGACCCAGTCCCATCAATGTTGCTAACAAAGCAAATCCAGGAGCTTCTATCTTAATTCCTCTGTTTTCTTCTTCCCATTTCTGTTGCTCTTTTGGAATCTCTTTCATCTTTTTGACAAAACTTACTGTTTTATCTAATCTCATTATTCTGTAATCAGAGTCTGTTGGTTTACTGGTATATGTTCCGCTCATTTTAAGGAACTTTTTAGCTCCATCTACCTCTTTAAACGGCATGTACTTGATTAAACAACCACTTCTTACATCTCCGACACTATCTGAATCTAGTGTTATGCTTAATGCTCTCTGGCTAGGTCCAACATCCATAGTAAATCTTGGGCTGATATATTGAGCACCTGAACCTGAGCCTGCACTTAAGCTAGAGGAAACAACTGCATTGTCAGGGCTTCTGCAAAGGATAAAACCATCCATTCTGTGGCTCATGTCCATG
>CAZJZJ010000053.1:2476-7032 GCA_964550525.1 uncultured Methanosarcinales archaeon | reverse complement strand
TTAATTCTTCGCTTATCAAAGGAGCATGCCCTGGACAAGGTATATCTACTTTTAATGTTATATCAGATAAACTATCAGCAACTGCAGCTCCTGTAGGTGAAGCAGTAGTAATATTAGCAGCTATAGGGAAAATAAACAAGAACAAAACTAAATTTATGCCAATAGAAGTGCCATATAAAATAGATAGGTACTTCTTTTTCTGTTTAATTCCTTCCAAAGACAACATCTCATGTTTTCTTAAGTATATTACAGCAGAAATCGTTGCAAAAACAAAAGATAATCCTATCAGGAAGTGAAAAAACCATCTATTCATCAACAATGGCCTGAAAAAAGCAGTAGCTGTAGTTACACCTAAGATAGTAAACACAATAAAAGCAATACATCCAGTATGCGGGATTAAGCCGTACATCAATCCTGACCAGAAACCAGTTGTTTTTTTCTCAGTTTTCTCCCCACAACAAGTTTTTTGTTCTTCCATGTAAGAAAAAAAACTGAAACACCTTATAAAAGTATGCGTGAAACTAGTTTCACACACCCTTTGTTAGTTAAGTCCTACTCGCCTTTGCTTAGCAAAGTCTTCTTTGAGACGCAAGCGTCTCTAAGCCTTTAGCTTTGCTACGCAAAGTAAAGCGCCTGGCCTTGCCATTATTGCCTCGTTACACTCAGCAACAATGCCAATAATGGCACAGACGGTCTTAACTAACAAACTTACTTTAAAACAACTATATTCGTCATTCCCCTTCTTTTCCTGTCAATCAGCTTTTTTCCTTCCAACTTATCTAGAATTCTCGTAACTTTAACTTTAGAATAATCAGTCTGTTTTATTATATCGCTTTGATACATAGAACCATTATGTATCTTAACTAACTCAACAATTGTTTTCTCTTCTTTATCCAATTTGCTTAAATCTATGGGCTTTTCTTCCTTAGCAACAACTGTATGTACATAATCCTTTTCTTTGACAAAGAACATGACATACAATCCAATCAATACTAAGAAACCCATTAAACTATAACTGATTGTCTTCTGTGTACCAATAGTTGCATACATTGGGCAACTAGGGCCATGTGAACAAGTAGTATTAACTATCTGCTCCAATGCGTTGTTGAAAGACAGCACTATAAAGAATATCAAAATTGCGATACTTATTATCAACAGTCCAACATGTTTGTTTTTCATTCAACTGAATAAAAGGAAAAGGTATAAAAACCTTTGCATATTTCCTATAGTTATGAAAGGGTTACTACTTATCTCAGGCGGCATAGACTCTCCGATTGCAGGCTATTTAATGGCTAAAAAAGGAGTAGAGGTAATTGCAATACATTTTGTTAATTCCGAACAGTTAAGCAAAGAGCAAAAACAAAAAATCAAGGCACTTGCAGAAAAATCAAGTGCAAAAAAACTCTACCTAGTAAACAACTTTGAGAACCAAAAAGCTTTCCAGGAAAACTGTCATAACCGTTTCCAATGCATACTTTGCAAAAGAACTATGTTTAGGATAGCAGAGAAAATAGCTGAAAAAGAAAACTGCGATTTCATTATAACTGGAGACAACATTGGCCAAGTAGCATCTCAATCCCTGGATAACATGCTTGTAATATCAAAAGCAGTTAAGATTCCTATAGTCAGGCCTTTGTTGTGTAATGATAAAGTTGAAACAATGGCGATAGCAAGAAAGGTAGGTACTTACGATATCTCTATACAACACGCAGGGAAATGCCCTTTCGTGCCAAGCAAACCAGCAACTAAGTCTAGAGTAGACCAACTTGAAAGAGAAGAAGCTAGGGTGGATATAGATAAAATGATTGAAAAAAGTGTAGAATCAATTACCCTTGTTTAACCTTTTCTTCCCAAGAATCACTTACTTTCTTTGAAATCTTGGTTATTTCAGGTAATATCTCATTCCATAACCTAAGAGAATCATCAATAAACTTAGCTTCTTCTACCTTGTCTTTAGTTAACCCAATCACAACATTCCTTCTTACTAAAGCCATAATCTTGGTCATCATAGCTGTCACTGTCTTTTTCTCTTCATCATTAAACATATTAGCTTCTGTAACAACTATCATTGAACCTGGGTTTGGCATTACAGTGCTATGCAGGAAGTTGATCCATGTGAAATAGGTTTCAACAATCCTGCCGCAGACCATCCTAGATAAACTGTCGCTCGCATAACCTTCTTTCAGAATAAAATCTTTGATAAAGAAAACTTCATCTAGATCTTTGAATGTGGCATTGAATTTAAGCTCATTCTTCATAGCTTCAAACTTCTTTTCAAATTCCTTGCTTAATCCTTCATTGCACATCTTAACACCCTAACTTCTCACTACCTTTCCACAAGTAAGGAAACAAAGCAACAGCTGCACCAATCTTAATTAAATCTCCGATTAAGAAAGGTATCATTCCTGCCATTAGCAGTTTCCATAAAGTAATGCTGCCAAGGAAGATCTTTAATCCCATTAATCCAAAAGCGTATATAATCAAGTTACCAATTACCATGCACTTAAAAACAGACTTCTTTGTTCTTCCATAGCCTTTTTCGATCATATATCCAACCACAAAAACAGCTGCTAAAAAGCCTAAAATATAACCTCCAGTAGGACCAAGCAAAGTTGCCATACCTGCTTTGTAGCCAGCAAAAACTCCTAATCCAGCTATTCCAGCCAATACATAAGCAAACATACTAACTAATCCTTTTTTTGAGCCGAAGAAGAATGCGACTAAGAATACTCCAAAGGTCTGCATTGTTATAGGTACTGGCCATAAAGGAATCCTTATGTTAGCAAAAGCAGCCATCATAACAACACTAAGGCCAAGCATCAGTATATCTGTGAATATGTTCCTATACCTAAAATAAAGCTCGTAATATGTCTTGTATTGGTTTACAGTTTTCATGGTTATTTTTGTAGTTTTTCCCCCTTTAAATTGTTTGCGGTTTTAAATAATCAAGAAAAAAATACAAAAAAACAAATACTTATCCAGAACTAGAATCGTCTAGGCTTTCTTCTTTTTCTGAAGCATTCTCTGCAGTAAACAGGCTTACCTTCTGTTGGCTTAAATGGAACTTCGCATTCCTGGCCGCATTCAGAACAAACTGCTTTATGCATTTCTCTTGGTCCACCAAAATCTCTTCTTGGTCCACCTCTATCAAATCTTCCCATTGTTTTTTCCTCCGTAAAGATATATTATGTATTAGGATAAGGGTAGGGTATATAAAGCTTGTTATTTGCTTTTTTAAAAAGCAAAGCTTTATAAACTACCTATTGGCCTTGCTGTTTAGGAAGCATTGTGAGAGAGCACTTGTTTAACTGACATTTCGCTTTTTCTGTATAAGTGCTTGACGAGGTAAAAAAGAATGAATTTATTTGAAAATCTAGGCTTAAGCAATGAACTGCTTACAGTAATTAAGAAAATAGGACATACTAAGCCTACAGAAATACAGAAAAAATCTATCCCGCATATTATAAAAGGGCTTGATGTAGTAGGAGAATCTGCAACTGGCTCAGGAAAAACCCTAGCCTTTGGTTGTGGTATTGTTGAACAGGTAATTCCGCGCAAAGGCATACAAGCGTTAATACTTACTCCAACAAGAGAGCTTGCAGAGCAGGTAAAAACTGCATTAAGACGGCTTTCTTCTCAAAAACACCTTCATGTTATGGCTGTTTATGGAGGAGTCTCAATTAACCCTCAGATTGATAACCTGCCAAGAGCAGATGTAGTTGTAGCCACACCAGGCAGGCTGTTGGATCATCTTGAAAGAGGTACAATTAGTCTTGCAAGAGTTAAATTGCTTGTTTTAGATGAAGCAGACCGTATGCTTGATATGGGTTTTATGGAGGATGTAGAGAAGATTATCCAAGCATGTCCAAGAGAGAGGCAGACTTTGTTTTTCTCTGCTACAATCGCTCCGCGCATAAAAAACCTAGCTCATAGGTATATGAAAAAGCCCATTAAAGTCTTTGCTAAAAACCTGGTCGACCCAAGCAAACTTAAGCAAGTTTATTATGATATTGCAAGAAACATGAAATTATCTTTGCTTGTACATCTATTACAGAACGAGAAATCTGGATTAGTCATGGTTTTCTGCAATACAAGAAAAAATACTGATTTTGTTGTTAAAAACCTTAAGAAAAACAAGGTTAGTGCAATTGCAATCCATGGTGGTTTATCTCAAAACAAACGAACAAGAACTATTGGATTATTCAACGGAGCTAAGGTTGGAGTTTTAGTCTGTACAGATGTTGCAGCACGAGGCCTGCATATTGACAATGTCTCTCATATCTATAATTACGATATCCCTAAGGATCCAAAGGACTATGTTCATAGGATAGGCAGAACAGCAAGAGCAGGAGAAGAAGGAATAGTAGTCAATCTACTTTGCGACTTTGATTATGAAAACTTCGGCAGAATCCAGTATGAATATAGTTCATTTAAAATAGATCGAGTAGAATCGCCTAAGGTGAAGAAGATAATGCCTGTTAGAGCTGGAGGCTTTGGAAGAAGCAATAAAGGCAATTTCAGAAGAGGCAATAGGGATAACTTCAGAAGAGGCAATA
>CAZJZJ010000053.1:0-2376 GCA_964550525.1 uncultured Methanosarcinales archaeon | reverse complement strand
ATAACAATTCCAGAAGAGGAAATAGTGGTGGCTTCAAAAGAGGCAATAATAACAATTCCAGAAGAGGAAATAGTGGTGGCTTCAAAAGAGGCAATAATAACAAAAGACGCTCATTTAATAGGAGAAGATAGAAGCATTTATAAAGGGATGCAATATCTTCCTCTAAATGTGAGGAAACCTAACCATTTCTCACTAAAAACATGTTGGTTAGATTTAATACGGAGGAAAACAACAAAATGAAAGGAACAGTAAAGTTTTTTAACGCAGCTAAAGGTTTTGGATTTATAGCTGGCGAAGATGGAAAAGAGTATTTTGTACATCAAACAGGATTAGCAGAAGGTGTCAGTATCCATGATAATGACGCAGTTAGTTTTGATGTAGTTGAAGGCGACAGAGGCCCAAAGGCTGAAAACGTTGCTTTAGATACTGGTGCAGAAGCTCCTGCTGAAGAAGCTCAAGAAGAATAAGTATAGTAAGATTATTCTTAATTGTTTTTTTTGTTTTTTTTTAAATTAGATAGGCAGAGCTCTAACCACAGACACCCCTAATCTTCTCAGCAAACTCTCTTACTTCTTTTAAGTCTCCTTTTTGATAAAGCCTACAAATCTGGCTGCCTACAATGAATCCATTTACATCCAGTTCTTTAAGCTCTGTAATATCTTCTGGTTTGGAGATCCCAAAACCTATAAGCAGAGGTATTTGAGAGCATTTTCTAATCTCCTGGATCACTTTTTTCACTTTATTCTTTGCCTTCTTCTTAGTCCCAGTTACCCCTGTAGTTGATACAATATAAACAAACCCAGAAGCAAGTTCAAGTATCTTTTTTATTCTTTCTTCTGTGGTTGTAGGTGCAATCAGATAAATCAAATGAATCTTTTTCTCTTCACACGCTTTCTTCAACTCAAGAGACTCTTCCAAAGAAAGATCAGGCACAATAACTCCATATATCCCCAGCTCAGCTAATATGTCAACAAACACACTAATCCCCATCTTAAAGATGATATTGTAATAAGTTGTAAGTACGATCTGTTTCTTAAATCCGCTATTCTTTAACCTTTCAATAACAGAAAAAACATCCTTTGGAGTAACTCCCTTCTCAAGCGCCCTCTGACATGCTTGCTGGAATACTTTTCCGTCAGCAATCGGATCAGAGAAAGGTATACCTAATTCAAGGATATCAATACTTGGCTCTAACACCTTAATTAGTTTCTCTGAAAACTCTACACTAGGATCTCCACAGTAAACATGTGCCATGAATTTCATTTTATTCCACCCATTACCTGAAACAAATCTTTATCTCCTCTGCCAGAAAGATTAACTACAACAACATCATCATTTGAAACTTTCATCTTCAAAACATAAGCAACTGCATGCGAGGATTCTAAAGCAGGAATAATACCTTCGTCTGTAGACAAAATCTTGAAAGCTTCCAAAGCTTGTTTATCAGTTACAGAAACATATTCAGCTCGCAAAGTTTTCTTCAGAAAAGCGTGCTGAGGACCTACACCTGGATAATCAAGCCCAGCTGCAATACTATGCGCTTCTTGGATCTGCCCATTATTATCTTGCAACAAAAACGAATGTGCACCCTGAAAAACTCCTTCACTGCCTTGAGATAATGTAGCTCCATGTTTTTTTGTCTCTACCCCTTTACCAGCAGCTTCTACACCAATCAATTTAACATCATCATGCAAAAACGCACTAAAAATACCAATAGCATTAGAACCACCGCCAACACAAGCAACAATGCAGTCAGGTAGTTTTCCTTCTAATTCAAGTATCTGTTCTCTAGCTTCTTTACCAATTATTTCCTGGAAATCCCTGACCATAGCTGGATAAGGATGCGGTCCTGCAACTGAACCTAGCATATAATAAGTAGTTTCAACGTTAGTAGTCCAATCGCGAAGAGCTTCACTAATGGAATCTTTAAGAGTGCCTTTGCCAGGCGTAACCTCAACTGGATTAACTTTTGCTCCGCATAATTCCATCCGCAGAACATTTATCTTTTGCCTTTCAATATCCTCAACACCCATGTATACTTCAGTCTTAATCCCAACAAGCGCTCCTGCCATTGCAACAGCTGCACCATGCTGGCCTGCACCTGTCTCAGCAATTATCCGTTTTTTACCCATTGCTTTAGCAAGTAAAGCTTGTGCAACTGCATTGTTTGTTTTATGTGCACCACCATGCAGCAGGTCTTCACGTTTAAGATACACTTTACATCCAACTCTTTTAGAAAAGTTTTCTGCAAAATAAAGTGAAGTAGGTCTGCCTGCATAATGTTTAAGATAACCTGCAAGCTTTTTCTGAAACTCCTTATCATTCTTGGCTTTTAGATAAGCTTCTTCTAATTCTTCAAGTGCAGGTATCAGTGTC
>CAZJZJ010000052.1:0-8894 GCA_964550525.1 uncultured Methanosarcinales archaeon | reverse complement strand
ACTACTTCTTCAAAAGAAATACTGCTTACGGTCAAATCAGGCTTTTTCTCAACCTGGAAAACATGTATCATCCAATAGCCACAGTCGTTTTCTTCTCTGCAGCCGCATTTCCATGCTCCTTTATATTTTTTACAGGAAAAACCTAGAATATAATTATCACCTTCATTTAGATCATCTACATCTTTCTGTATCTTCATATTAGCACTTTTTCTGATCCAATTACTCCTCCCGACAGTGTCTTGTGGGAACTCATACTTTTTCCAGCCGTCTTTAGTGTTGATATAACCATATTTATAGACATAGCCTCCAACATGGTTGACATCAGCCTTTATCATGACTATCTTGTCTTCCTGGGCTACTTCCAACGAGAAGATCTTTTCCTCATTAAAAACATCAATCGTTGGCGCATACCCTGCGAACACTCCTGTAGCTTTGCCGATCGGCGCACCAGGAGCACCTGGTTCAGGCGGCAGATCCCTTGCGCAGCCAATTACAAACAACATTACAACCAAACTTAATATTATTATTTTCCTCATTTTCGCATCACCTTTTTGTTGTTATTAAACTAAAAAAATTAAGAGCAACTAAACATTGCGTCAGTCTGCCCTGTTTCTACATCTGTATCAGCCCAAGTAGTACACCTAGAGTTCATAAGATAAACTAAATAGTTTGCCTTATGTTCAGGATATATCATTGTTACTTTGGCTTGACTATCAACTGGGTCCTTGAATTCAACAAATGTACCATATCCTGTGTAAGCTTGTTTTGTTTCTGAATTTGAATCAAGTGTCATCATATTAAAATCATCTGAATCAGATGTAGGTGTCTCAAGTGTCATCTTATTGCTGTCTGTGGTTGTCAAGTCTGCGTCAGATAATATCACTTGGATGTAATTTTCATCTTCGTATACAGTTATTTTTCCTTTTATGTCAAGTAAATTAGGTATCTCATTTGTTTCAAGGACAACTCTTGCTCCGTTTGCTGACCATAAGTCAGCTTGTGTATCTTCTGGATCAGCAGCAATATTATCTAAAGTCAATGTTTCTGCTGTAAAATCTGCAGTGACACTAAATCCTTTTCCATCTAAGTAGAATGTTGTTGCACCAGTTTCATTGCTTGTTACTTCAAATGTTGTACCTAGACCTACATCTTTGATTTTAACCTTTTTGTTGATTACATCAAAGCTTAGTAGCTGCAATAAATGGCTGTATCCATTTGCTTCTGTAATAAAAAAGTTGTTCTTACTTATTACATCACCTTCTTTTACATAAAGCTTTTTAGAGTCACTATAACCCATTCTTACATCCCCTTTAGCATCTGAGTAATATACTACATCATTAAGATTTCCACCTGTTTTTGTTGTCATCTTTAGTTTGTACTTGCTTGTACTGCTTGGTATAATCTCTATTGTATCTTTCTTCCCATAGTCTACACCAGGGAAAGCAAAGTCGAACGCCTGTAGGAAAAGTTTTTCTTTGTCATTTTCATATGAAAAAGTCTCAGATAGCTGGTCGTCAATGCCTACATAGTGGTCATCTGCTGGTTCCCATGTAACGCTAATATAATCTATTAGTACCTCATCATTGTTTCGTTTGCCTAATATTTCTACTTTTATGTCTGGGATTTCTAGACCACCTACTTCGTACTTACCATTATGTGAAAGGCTTAGACTATCTATGAATGTAATCTTCTTTGCACCAAGGTAGAATTCTACTATATCTCCTGTTACGTCACCAGCTTCGTTTCTTAAGATGGATTTTATTCCTACTTCTGTACCATCGCTTAGTTTATATGTGCTCCCTTCCATTAGTTTGTCAGTTGTCTCTTCTTTAATCTTTAGTTGGGCGTATTTTGTTCCTGTATCAGTTACAACCAAACACTCAACTTCATAGTCTATACCGTCGATTGTGTAAGTCCTTGTTTCACCTTCTTGGATTGTATCAACTAATGTTCCACTCATCAAATCAAGCTTTAACTGGAATTGATCCATCATCTCTGCATTAATAACTGAAAAATCTTGACCTAACATGGTTATCTTCTTGTGCATCAGGTCATTAAGTTTATTGTTTTCATCTACATCGCTCTTGAGAGGCTTTTCAAACATCATGTAGTAAGTGTAGATATTGGTATAATCACTGAAATCAAAATATAACGCTGGATCATCGCTTTTATCAGCATTAACATCAAACTTGACTTTTCCGCCAAGATTGTCTATTTTTTCATTGTACTTGAACGTACCCTTGTCATTTATTATTGTGCCTGACCCTAAAAGACTAAAGTCGGTGTTATATGCAACTGAAGTTGCCCCTAAAGTAAAATAATCTAGTCTATTCTCTATCCTTGTTCCTTTTTTGAAACAGAACTCTACCAAGTCTTCTTGGTATTCTGGAGGGGTCTGTAGTTCTGTTACTGTGATCTCAGAACCATCCATGAGTGTAAATGAATCTCCTTCTAATAGTTTAAAAGTTATCTCTCCGTTCACAATGAATGTTACTGTCTTATAGACTATTGGTGAGATTCTGTAGGCTTTAATTGCATAATCCTTTCCATCACCAGTGTAATGTTTTGTTTCACCTTCGTTTAGTGTGTCTTTTATGTCACATGTATTATTGATTCTGCAAGCGCCTAATCTGCAGCCGTTTGGACATTTAGCTACGACGGTTTGTGGTATTGTTCCATCTTTACATAGATGCTCTTCAACAACACATGATTCACCTATGCAGCTATCTACTTTTTGTCCGTCATATTCACAAGAATCTACAGTAGTTTTTCCATTGAAAACAACTTGGCCTTTAGTGAACTTGTTATTTCCGTCTGTGTCAGTACATCCTGTTTGATTTAATTCAATGAAACTAACTGTTTTCATCATCCTTATCTCTCTGTAATCTGAATCACCTGGACTATTAGAGTATTCACCGTTCATTTTTAGGTATAGCTTATCATTTGTTGTATTCTCTTTTTTAAAGTGGATGTACTTTAGTTTGCAATCTGTTCTCTTATCACCAGTAGTATCTGAGTCAACTGTAACAGACATTGCTTTCTGGCTTGGACCTGTATCCATTACAAATATTGGACTGACATATTGCCCGCCAGGACCAACACCTGCACCTAGGCTAGATGATACTGTTGCGCCGTCTGGGCTTATACAAACCAAGAACCCTTCTGCAAAATGTTCTAATTTAGTATTAACCGCATCAAAGATTATTTCTGCTGATTTATACTTGGCAATACCTGGGTTTGTTCTTTTTATTTGTAGCGCAAAAGATCCACCAATACAAGCTCCATCCTTACATCCACCAGGGCATTCATATCTCCATAGTGCTCTTTGTTGTTGGTAGCCAAAGTGTTGTATTACATTTTCTGATGAATCTAGGCAATATCCTTCATGTAATGTATTGCCTTCACAAGAATCATTTGAAGATGCATAATAGTTGCCTGGCAGAGTCATACCACTTACAGTACCTTTCACATAATAATTCTTACCACCATCAGTATCTGTGCATTCAGTTGTGATGGTTGTATCATTTGCAGGCACAATCGGCTCTTGGCTAGGCAGATGTTCTGTGATTGTAACGTTTGCTTTTAGTTCGTTGTTTGCATTGTTGTATTCAACTATCTTGTTCTCTGGGTCAACTACAAACCTAATCTCATATTCTTTGTCGTTATGGGTAGCGTAGTCAAAGAACATAGAACCGTCTGAAACTGCAATGCCTTTTCCTGGTTCTAGGTTTAAGTCTTCTCTTGTGAACTTTTTTACTCCATTAATATAACCTACTAGCTTGAAAACACCGCTTTCTTTATTGCCTATATTATCAATACCAACATCTGGGGTAACACCCAGCTTGTTATTCAAAAGATGTTCATTGAACCTGATTTCACTTACAGATAAATCAGCTTTTTTTGAAACCTGGAATAATTTTAGCATCCAATAACCGCAATTAGTTTTGTCTCTACAACCACATCTCCATTTGTCATCATATCTTTTACAAGAATGAGTTAATATATAATTGTCTCCAGGTTTAAGTAGTTTTAAAGGTACACTTAAGCTAGTATTAGCAACTTTTCTTATCCAGTTGCTATTCTTGACTGTAGTTTGAGTAAATTCAAACTTTTTCCAGCCAGTTACAGTATATACATAACCAAACTTATAAACATAGCCGGCAATCTGTTCTACCTTTGGTTTAAGTGTCATAAATTCGTTAGTTTCTGAAAATGTTAACGAGAACAATTCTTTGTTATTATCAAACACATCATATGTAGGCGCATACCCAGGATACAATCCAGTAGCCTTGCCAATTGGTGCATTAGGCAGCTTTGGCTCAGGCGGCAGATCCCTTGCGCAGCCAATTACAAACAACATTACAATCAAACTAAAAATGAATATCTTCCTCATTTTTTCCTCACCTTTTTTCTTTTACGTATGATCTCTAAGACTATAATAAAGATAATTGCAAAGAGAGTATATCCAATCATCGAAGCTACACTATTCACGCAAACATTCTCTGTGAATAGCTGTTCAGAGACATGTACTTCAATGAATGCAGCTAATAGGAGAATTATTATAGCTACAATCAAAAGTATAACTGAATCTTTTACTACTCTTTTGAATTTCTTTGACATGTATTTGTGTTTAAGCATTGCCTTAGACAACACTCCTCCAGCAATTGCAGCCAATAAATAACCAGCTACCTCTGGTATCATATGGAAGAACATTATTCCTACATTACATCCCATGAAAGAATAGGTAGTTACAAAATTAAGAGTTGAAGGTGCATAGACCCTTATGGCATTAGCTAGAGCAGAAGCAAATATAGAAGCATTAAGTATAATCAAGAATAAAGCACCTGAACCATAGAACAAAGAAAGCAAGAAGCAGATAGCCATCACATAAAAATTATGTTCAAAGAGACTTACAACCTTATACTCATTACCAAAACCTGGTGGTGGTGGTATACCTTCTTCTAAAGCAGGTTGGATCTCTTTAATCCCATACATCTGTTGTTCAGAGAAAACAAATTTGGGTGTAAGCCCTGCTACTACAAACAATACAATAAATACACCTATGAAAAAGTAGATATAAAAATCAAATATTGCTTCGTGCTCTTTAAAAAAGCTTTTTTTGCCTTTCTCTTCTACTTTTTCCTCGACTTCAAGCAATTTATTTACACTCGGTAAACTAATTATAACTGTCAACATGATTGTGCTGATCCCGATAAGATTAGGTATGTTCTTAAACAAGAAATAAGATGTGAAAAAAGCAATCAAACAGAAAACAATACCTAGAAACATCGAATAAAGAGGTTTTTTTTCAATCCATCTTGCTTTTATTACTCTTTCTAGTACCATTTTATCTTCTCATTAAATTGTTAAATGCTATGTTTATTGCTTGCATAGAGTAGCCTTCACGCAGTAGCTCTTGCTGAAGCTGTTGTTGTGTATATCCTCTGGCAAGGTTTGTAGCTAAGTAACTCTGTATCCTAGCAACATTAGGGTCAACTGTTTGTTGAGGCTGCTTTTTTGTTTTCAGGAAAAAGAATCCTCCTATTAAAATAACTACGACAAGCACACTAATTATAACATAAAGCAAACCAGTTCTAATGCCTTTTCCAGAATAAACATCTTCAGGCTTTTCATCCTTTGCTGCTTTAGAGCCAGTATCAAGCCCTTTATCTTCTTTTCCACCAAACTCATCAAATCCCTGATCACCCTCAAACAGGAAATCATCATCATCTAAGAAAGGGTCATCGAAATCATCAAGGTTTTGATCAGTTGTTGTATCTGATCTTACAATTGAAGAGCTTCCAGATGAACCAGGCGGTGCTGGAGTGGGAGGTGGTGGAGGCGGTGGAGTAGCTCCTCCTGGCGACACAGTCATATTCGTATTATTAGCAGCAGGAGGCGGAGCAGTTGTATTGTCTGCAGCAATACTTATAAAACTACAGAGAATCAATAAAAACACAAATACTGCTGTTTTTTTCATTTAAATCCCTCTAGCTTACCTTTGATTGCAGCTAATATCTTTTGTTTCTTTTTTGCGTTTATATGGAATAAAACCTTTGAGACCATTGCTTTTGAAACAGTGAATATATAGTTAAGTTTAATCACACTGTCCTTTACTGCGCCTTCTTTTTTGGTCAAAGGGATTCCTTGCATGTTTGGGTTGCTTGTTATTCCTGCTACAACTACATTATCTAACTCTTGGAATAATACCAGAGCTGGCCTTATCTTTACTTCAAACGTATCAGTAAACTGCACTCTTGTAAGTATTATATCTCCACTTTTAAGCATTGTTCCATTCCTCATCTTCTTTATTATCCCAAAGTTCTTTCATCTTAGGCTGTTGTATCTTATGTAAAAACTCATCATACTGGTTCTTTGTCTTTATACTCTTAAATACCTTAATCAGATGCATGATTATCTCGTTATAAGTCTGCCTAGAATACTCTTTAACCTCTTTCAAGGATTCAACTACTGATTTGTCCAATTGTATAGTCGTTGTATTACCCATTATAAAACACTATTACTCATTATAAAATACTATAACTTAATTATGGTTATACTATAGTCTGTTATATATAAAGGTTTCGGTTTGTAGAATGGATGGAATACTGTGACTGGGCGGGACACTCCATACTTTAGTAGAAACAGTGGGGAGGAAAAAATGCAACTTGTTGCATTTATCCTATATAGCTTCTTTCTCTTCTTTCAAGCCTATTCAGAGCACTCTGTTTGCTGACTTTACTTAGTCCTTCTGTACGCTTGATCATCTCTGATTCAATTGCTTTGATCTCTTTATCTAGTTTCTTGATATCAATGTTTAAACGCAGTTTCTTGTTAAGTATCTTTAGAATCTCTCTTGCACCTTTTATACCTAGGAACATAGGATGGCCAAATGTCTCTGCAAGTAATGATATAGCATCAATCTTTCTTTTCTTAGAAAGCCCTAACAATAATCCGCTTACACCTACAATAGGGCCAACAACACCATAAAGTTTTTCATCTAAGTGCGTTCCATTCTTGTACCTTTTGATTATTTCATGGCTATTGCCAGTACAATAAACCTTAGGTTTCTTTGGAATACTTGGCAAGCCAATGCCGCCTAGTGTAATTATCTCGCTTCCTTTGAACTCTTTAAATAAATCTAACATCTTTTCTGAGAATTCATATGAACTTACTTCATCTATAGGTTGTACATCTCCTACTAACAGCAACAGATCTCTTCTTTTGTCTTTGAATTTCTTGTAATAAAGCTCGATTGTAGGCAGCTCAACAAGGTTTTTCTCATTCACAAAAACAGAATGAGGAAATGTATACGAGAAAAGGTCATAGATCTTTTTTGCTTTTAACTCCTCAACTATAAAATCAACAGCAACCTTACCTACATTACCAATCCCTGGCAATCCCTCTATAAGAACAGGCTTCTTTAACCTAGGCTTTTTGCCGTATTGGGTTATCTTCCATGTCATGTAGAAAAAGGAATGTTACAGTAGTTTAAATATGTTTTGATTGAAATGTGTTGTGTGATTACTAACGGCTTTGCCCTACTTCGGTTTGCTCACTAAAACACGTTCGCAAACCTACGTCTCGTCGTTGCTTGCTTACTCCGTAAAAACCCACTACGTAAGCAAGGCAACCAAAGACTTCGACGGTCAAAGCCTCTACCTAGCTACAAAACCTTTCTTAACAAGCATATCTCTTTTGGCTTTACGCCTGTAATCGCCGTACTTGTCTTCTGGGCTGTATTTAGCTGGCTTTGGAGAAACAGTTTTAACTTTGCATTTAGGGCATTCCAATTTCATAGTGTATTTACCGCATTCAGCACATTTAAGTATATGTCTGCTCATTTTTTCTCTTGCCTTATGAAACTAAATTCGCAATCTTTTTCTTTACATAAATCTTCAGTATATTCAAGAACGCTTTTAAGAATCTTCTCTGCAGTTTTGTAATCGTCTGCAGTTACAATAACCTTGTATTTTCCGCCGCCTGCATAGGTTAACTTAAGTTCTTTCCCGCCTTTTTTTATGGCTTCAGATAGTATACTCTTGACAATCTCTAATCCATTAGAGTCATAACTGCTTACCTTTAGTATGCCTTTAATGTTAACAATAGGTAGCTTGACTCTTGTCTTGATTATCTCTGTCAATACCTTGGCAGTATCTTTTTCTATATCAAGCTCTTCTAGGGTTATATCTCCCCTCACAATGTCAAGGAAACAATCATGTAATCCATGGTAGCTTTGCGAAACCTTATTCCAGATATCTATATAAAATGGCTTGACTTCTTTTTTAAGCTCTTTTGCAACAGTCTCAATAATCTTTTCAGCTTTCTGCTCTTGTTTAATCTCTTCTACTTTCTTTCTTTTCTGGCCTTCGTTTACTCTTCTTAATGAAAGGTCAATATAGCCTTTCTCTTTGTTGATTCTAAGGATCTTACATACAACTTTCTTGCCCTCAGTTACAAAGTCACGTATATTTCTTATTCTACCTGGAGAAATCTCAGAAATATGGATCATGCCGCTTTTACCGTACTCATCTAACTGCGCAAACACATAGTTGTGATGGATCTTTGTAATAGTACACATCACAAGTTCTCCTTCCTCAGGAAAGCCTTCTCTCTTAAGTAGCATTATTCAAGTACCTCAAGCACTCTAGCTTTAACCTTAGATTTACCGCCTGTTGCGTCAGCCAATACTTTACCACATACAAGACATTTAACCTCAGATGAAGCTTTGCCGAACATAATCTGTTCGTTCTTGCATTTTGGACATCTTATCTTGATAAACTTGCTTGTTGGTTCTTTTATAGCTCTCATTTGTAATCCTCCAATAATTCTTGTTTAGTTTGATTAAGAGGAGAAAACCAGGGGTATTTATAAAGTTAACCTTTTAACTTCTC
>CAZJZJ010000051.1:0-8921 GCA_964550525.1 uncultured Methanosarcinales archaeon | reverse complement strand
ATATAGGTTGTACTTGGTTTTGTGCCATATTTTCCGCCTCCAAATCATACGCTTATTCTCGTGAAATTGAGTGGATTAGGGATTAGAAAGTGGTTTATAAAGGTTTCGGATTTAGAGTGTAAAAAGGCAATATAATGTCTAAATCTGAAAAATACGAAAGATAGTGAGTATGGTTTTGCTTTAGAGTGGTAAAATAAAGAAAAAACACCTACTTCTAAACAACCTCTCCAAACATCTCTTCCATGCTTTCTTTGTCAACTGTTCTTCCTTTTTGAGATGCTTGTTTTGGTACTGGCGCTTTTTTTACAGGATGATGCTGTTTTTTAACTGCTGCTTTTGATGGTTCAGGATTACCTAATTCACGTAAAATAGTATCAGCATAAATATAGTTGTATTGTTTTAAGAATCTTTCGTCAAGAACATTGGCTGGTTCAGTTTTATCACCTTTAGTGATAGTAGAATTAATCCTATCAGTATAAATATAGATCTTAAAGTCAAGACTACGAATCTTATCTTCAAAATCCTCATAAACAGCTGCAAGAAATATCATCCTTTCAACCTGGCCTTTTAGCCTATGCGGTTCATTATAAGTAAACTCAAAAGTATATTCTTTCTTAGATTTTACTTTAATAGTACAAGTATAATTGTGAAAACCTAATGAATCTCTTCCATCAGGTTCAGCAGTTGCTGTTGCAGTATATTTCTTCCCATTAACAGCGCCTTCAAGACCACCCAGTGCAAAATTCTGTCTGTTTCTTCTATTTACATCTGTTATAATTTTACCAGAGAATATAATCTTATATTCCTTTAGATCAGTACTAATAATATGATAAGCATCTCTAGCAAACTCTTGTTCTAAAGTTAATCTTTTACCGCCCTGCACTGTTGGCATTGGATTATATACCATCTAAATTTCGCATCCGTTTACAAATACTTTCTAATCAACAAATAAATCATAAGAAAAAAGCCAAATATCATAGTAATCTGCGCAATTATCTGAGCCCATGTAAGTAATTGGTACATCTTAGCTCTACGTTCAGCTTCTTGTTTTTTGCGTGTGTTCATGCTGGAGAAAGGAGTTTTTGAAGGAATATAAATGTTTTGGATTCTGTTGCAAAGACAAGCCCTACTCGCCTTGCTCACTTAAAAACCGTTCGCAAGTCTCCTCTGGCCATGCCATTATTGACTCGTTGCACTCGTCAACAATGTCAATAATGGCACAGACGGCCTTGGCTTTGCTTTTTTTCCACAATCTTTAAATATCAGCCTGCTATTTTAATTTTTTTGAGGGGGGATAACAATGAGTGGAATTTTTGGAGTTGTTAGCAATACAAATTGCATTACTAGCTTGTACTATGGTACTGATTATCACAGCCATCTTGGCACTGCTTACGGCGGGATAGCTTTTGTGAATGAAGATGGCCGTGTTGTAAGGAAAATACATACTATAACAAATTCACAGTTCAAGTCTAAATTCTATGAAGGTTCTGGACAAATAAAAAGCAAAGTAGGTATAGGTGTAATCTCTGACAAAGATCCGCAGCCTTTAAGTTTTGAAAGCAAATTTGGGGCTTTTGCTATCTGCGGCGCTGGCTTGATAACCAATAAAGAGAAACTAATGACTAGCTTAATCAAGAAAGGGGTTGCTTTCAGTGAATTAACTCAGAAAGGTGTAAATACTACAGAACTGATTGCTAATTTAATCAATCAAGGAGACTCAATTATTGACGGCATTGAAAAGATGTATGATGTTATTGAAGGTTCTTTTTCTTTATTATTGATGACAAAACAAGGTATCTATTGTGCAAGAGACCGAAACGGTGTTACGCCTTTAGTAATTGCACAGAAAGTTGGTGAGACTGCAGTTGCTAGTGAAACTTGTTCATTCCCTAACCTTGGTTTTAAGGTTAGGAAATATGTTGCACCTGGTGAGATTGTTTTTATAAGTGAGAAAGGGATAGAAACAAGAAAACAAGGTAGCCAGAATAATAAGATCTGCGCTTTCTTATGGATATACACTGGATTCCCAACATCTTCTTATGAAGGTTTAAACACAGAAGAAGTTAGAGAGAATTGCGGTCGTTTCTTAGCTAAAAGAGATACTGTAGAATGCGATGTTGCTTCAGGTGTACCTGATTCAGGGGTTGCACATGGAATAGGTTATGCAATGGAATCTGGTAAACCTTTTAGGCGTGTTTTACATAAATATACACCTGGCTATGGAAGAAGCTATACTCCTTTAACCCAGGAAACTAGAGACAAAGTTGCAACAATGAAATTGATTGCAAACGAAAGCGCAATCAAAGGCAATAGAATTATTTTGTGTGAAGATTCAATTGTTAGAGGTACACAACTTAAAAACTTTACATTAGATAAATTACGTAACGCAGGTGCTAAAGAAGTGCATGCACGTCCAGCTTGTCCTCCATTGATGTTCCCATGCATCTACTGCCTTTCTACGCAAACAAATGATGAATTAGTTGCACGTAGAGCTATAAAAGACCTAGAAGGCAAAGAAATCGAAGATGTTTCTGAATACGTTGACCCTGATTCTGAGAAATACAAGCAGATGGTTGAATGGATTAGAAAGGATATTGACCTGGACTCCTTACAATACCAAAGAATAGATGACATGATTGAAGCTATTGGTTTGCCAAAAGAAAAGCTGTGTCTTTATTGCTGGACTGGCAAAGGTGTTCAGAAGAGTTTGAATCAGTTTAAGGAAGAGGATAAAGCATAAGCTTCCCAGTATACCAGATGGCCTTTAGTGAACATATCATGAGATAGTTTACTAAGAGGATTTGCTTTAACATCTGTTGATTTAAACCCACAGAGTTCTAGTTTTTCTTTAAGTTCTTCACATGATCCAGTACCATATAAAACAATTATTCCTCCTGGATTGAGCTGTTCTTTAAGATTATGAATCAGTTCATCATCACTTATTTTAGATTCTATCCGATCAAGCCACGAAGGAAGATTAGATAAATAAATTAAGTCATATTTCCCATTAGTAGAGGTAATATATTCCCTTATATCCATAGGGACAAATTTGTGTTTCTTACCTTTCCGCGCGTTTTTCTGTGCCTTGCGGTAAGTCCACCAACTCATCAGATAAGGTATATGTGGACCTTCAAAAGGTTTTGACCAACGTTGCAGGTAACGTGCAGCAAGAGGCATTTTTTCATGTTCATAGGTGAAATGGTCTTTCTTTAGATACTCTTTACCTATTACTCTATCAAAAAAAGCCTTAGCAAGATTAGACAGCTCTGGCCTAAGTACATCATAATCTTTAGTTGAATATGCTTTAGGAATCTGTTTTTCATCTTTAGTTAACCAAAAAAAGCGCTTGAACCTTCTTCGGCTAAAGTTCTTTAACGCTGCAAACTTCAGTTCTGCATATAAACATGCTCTTATTGAAACATCAACACCTGTAAAACTATCATACCCTTGCGCAAGCGCAGAAAACATATAATCTCCTGATCCTGTTATTCCTAGGATTGATTTGTCTTTATGGTTGATGCGCTTAAAAACAGCGCTATGGTCCTCATTAGTAAGGATATAGGTGGCAGTATCATATCTAGGAAACATACTTTTTCCTTCTTCAAATTCAATTAACTCTTCAACTAACTCAGAAATATCGCTAAATCCTAATGTTTCCTTGTAAACTGCATCCTGGTCCTGCATAATAGGAAAAGGGAGAAAGAGAATGTTTAAAAATGTTTTTAGAGTAAGCTTTTTAAACTAAGTTATACCTATTTTTCTTATGGAAACAGCTATGAATCCAGTTACTGTGATGGTAGCAACAGCATTGGATGATATACTAGAGAAAGGAGCAGAATCAAAGATAGTTAAACCTACAAGCCTGAGAATAGGTGATGTTGCTCAAAGTGAATTAAGATATGCTTTTGAATACTGGAATTACTTAATGAGATTTGTCAATGAATGTGGTGAATCATTCTTATCTAGACGCCATCCTAGTTTTTTTCATGATTACTGCAAACTTATTGAAGCTACAAAACTAGACTATGGAGTAAGTATTGAAAATGAAGAATTAGTTTTATACCCTATTGAACCAGATATTGCTTTATTATCGCATTTTGGTTTAATGATTGTAAAGCCATATAATAATTTAAGAAATTTAAGAGAACATGGTGTTTTTGGATGCCCAGATAGCCGTTATCCAACCTATTTAGCAAGACATGGAAGCTATATCTCTATATCTGACACAACTGGTTTTGACAGGTTAACATTGATTATTGATAAGGATAAACTTATGCAAAAAAGAAACATTTTTATTGACCCTGAAACAATAGATGAAGATTCTAAAATGAAAGATAAACTGGGTAATTCTTATTTAGTGTTAGGTGGAATACCGCGAGAAGCTATAATCAATTATAGATTAAGAGAATCATACTCACCTAGAAAACAACAAACAACTAACCAGTCCTCTTCTTAATTATCTTTAATCTGGAAAAGTTTTCTCTCTCCAACTCTTCAAGTTTAAAAGTAATCAACTTCTTCACACTGTCTAAGAAAGGAATTGTTAAGTATTCCAGGGAATTAACTCGTCTTTTAGTTTTTTTGATCTCTTCAGCGAGATGTTTAAGCATTAGTTGTTTCTCTGCAAGGCCCATTAACTTAGGGAAGAACTCTCTGTACTTCTTAATTGCGTTATCTAACTCAATGGTGTGGCCAAAATAACCATGCCAATCGTGTTTTACATCGATTTTATCGATTACAGGCACTTCTATTCCCATGATTGATTTTTTTGAAAACTCAATGTCTGCGCCTGCTGATAATCCAAAAGCTGCACGGGCAATATTAGGTTCTCCTTCAATTGCTTGCGCATTAAATAAAGACCTTTGTGCACTAACAAGATTATCTCCTAACCCCTCCCTTAATAATTTAATCTGTTTAAGCACATCAAAGAACTCCATAACCAACACATCTCTTTTTTCCTTAAGCAGTTTATGCCCTTTTTCAGCTAGCTTAAGCTTTTTCTTTACTAACAATAACTCCATCCGTGTTGGTTTTATGTTCATTTTGTTTCACTTATTTTCTTATGATTAATTTTTTACAGTCCACCATACTACCTCTACTTGCAAGAGCAGCATCATAGACTGCCCTCATATTCTTAAGCACATTAAGTAAAGTACCTAATGTGACATTATCTTGAGAGCTGTCCTCATAGTAACTCGAAAAAAACTTTTCAAATAGATGGGGTATTGTTGAATGAATGTCTCCTTTACCTTTAAGTCTTGGAAATAACAGCCTGTATTCTGTATCAGCATAGATTTTTATCCCTTCAAACCCTCTTAAAATAGCGTTTGCCATCCTTTCTATGTCACCTTGCCCTCGACAAGGATAATATATTGGTCCATGTGACCAGTTAATAGAATAGTTCGAAGGAACTTTTGTTACCTCGAGCTGAAAATTTGTAACTGGAGCAACACTTAACTTTTGTTGAAGTTCAGATGGCTCAAAGCGATGTGTAGACAAGACTGTAAGTTTTTTGCCATCGTAACTGAACTCTACCAAACGGTAAGGAGCAAAGAAAAAGTTATTTAGATGCTCATCTTCTTTTCTTGCTGCTCTTACAATTATTCCATCCCTTTCCTCCTTGATTCGCGCGTATAAGTTAACAGGTCTCCCATCTTTTTCACTTAATTCTCTGATTTCGTTATACACAAAATCAAGGTCACGACTAAGCTCATGAGCAAAATCTCTGGATTCATGTTGCATTCTTTGAATCACAGCTAAAAGACCTTTAACTACAGCTTTTTCTCTTGCTGCTTGTTCTCTTACTCCTCCTACAAAATAATCTACAAATCCTAATGTTTCCTGTTCTGTTTCTTCCATTTTAGATTATCTTCTTCTCCTCCCTCTTCAGTTCAACATTACTAACTCCAGAGATTGAAGTTACATCAATGTCACCTGGCATACCTACATCGATTGCTGTTTTGCTTACACCTTCTGGGCCTTTCTTTGGATGGAACTTTTCAATGAACTCTTTTTTTACTCTTTTAAGTTCAGCTACTGGCAAATCGCCAAGTAAATCCCATGCAATCTGTAATGTTTGTTCAATTGGCCTGTTTTCTTCATAGCCTTGCTGTACAAACAGTTTTTCAAACTTATCTGCTAGCTTTAAATAAAGCCTATCAAGTTCGCCAAGTGATTCTTCACCAATAACAGCTACTAAATCTCGCAATTCACGGCCTTTAGCATAAGCTGCATACACTTGGTTGGAAACATCTGCATGATCTGCACGAGTCTTTCCTTCACCAATACCGCTTTTCATTAACCTAGACAATGAAGGCAGTACATCTACAGGTGGATAAATGCCTTTTCTATGAATATCTCTGCTTTGTACAAACTGCCCTTCTGTAATGTATCCAGTTAAGTCAGCAATAGGATGTGTAATATCGTCATCTGGCATGGAAAGGATTGGCATCTGTGTTAAACTGCCTGTTCTTCCTTTAACTCTGCCTGCTCTTTCATAGACTGTTGCTAAGTCAGTATACATGTATCCAGGGTAACCTCTTCTACCTGGAACTTCTGAACGTGCTGCTGCAATCTCTCTTAGAGCTTCACAGTAGTTAGTCATGTCTGTCAAGATAATCAAAACATGCATGTCTTTTTCATAAGCAAGATACTCAGCTGCTGTAAGAGCTACTCTAGGAGTAATTATTCTTTCAATTGCTGGGTCATTTGCCAGGTTCAAAAACATGATTACGTTTCCAAGACTGCCAGTACGCTCAAACTCATTCCTGAAAAACAATGCTTCTTCATTAGTTATACCCATAGCTGCGAAAACTACTGCGAATTTCTCACTTTTACCTCTAACTACAGCTTGTCTAGCGATCTGTGCTGCTAGTTTGTTGTGAGGTAAACCTGAACCTGAGAAAATAGGTAGTTTCTGTCCTCTAACTAGTGTGTTCATTAAATCGATTGTTGAAACTCCTGTCTGAATAAATTCAGAAGGATGGTCTCTGGTGAATGGATTGATCGGGCTTCCATTGATGTCAAGCCTTGTCTCTGGGATGATTGCTGGGCCACCGTCAATCGGCTTACCACTGCCAGAGAATACTCTACCCATCATATCTCCACTTACACCAAGTTTCATGGTTTCAGCTAAGAAACGTACCTTGGTATTCTTAGTGTCAATACCTGAAGTACCTTCAAACAGCTGTACAATAGCTTTATCCTGGTGAACTTCAAGCACCTGCCCCATCCTTATCTCGTCACGAGAAGTTGTAACCTGCACTAACTCAGCGTAAGCTACGTCCTTGACATTTTCAACCACCATTAAAGGACCTGAAACTTCACTTACTGAAGTGTATTCTTTTAAGACCATTTTTATGCACCCACCTTAATTTGTTCTTTGTAATCTTTATTGATTCCAGCGACTTCTTTTTCAATGTCTTTCTCATACTTCATTCTTGCAATCTTTTCTTTGAAAGGAAGTGCTGCAAGACCAGACACTTTCAAGCCTTGTTTTAGCTTGTCTTTACAAAAATGATGTACATCTAAGATTGTTTTCAACATTAGATATTGTTTTTTTAAGTTGCAGTAAGTATCAACTTCATGATAAGCGTTTTGCTGTAGATAATCTTCTCTCAATGCTTTAGTTGTATCAAGCACAAGCTTATCATCTTCAGGCAAAGCATCTGGACCTACAAGCTGTACAATCTCTTTAAGTTCAGCTTCTTTCTGCAATAAAGCCATTGCTTCTGCTCTTAATTTTGAAAATCCGTCTGCGATCTTGTCAAACTCTGATGCAAGTATTCCTGTATACAATGAATAACTTGTTAAC
This sequence comes from uncultured Methanosarcinales archaeon, assembly GCA_964550525.1. Classification (GTDB taxonomy): domain Archaea; phylum Nanobdellota; class Nanobdellia; order Woesearchaeales; family JANQNQ01; genus CAZJZJ01. Next base: position 1,108 of record CAZJZJ010000051.1, on the reverse strand, counting down.
CAGTTAATAGATGGAAAATGCCTTCTATAAGCAAGTGGCGCATCTAAAGCCCAGAAAACCTTTGTCATTCTTAATGTATTTTGAGTAACTGGTTCTGAAAAGTCTCCACCTGGTGGACTTACTGCTCCAATAATTGAAACAGAACCCATGTTTCCACTTAAAGTTGTTACTCTAGCAGCTCTTTCATAGAACTGAGCTAATCTTGTAGCAAGGTAAGCAGGATAACCTTCTTCACCTGGCATTTCTTCTAGTCTAGCTGAGATCTCTCTCATTGCTTCAGCCCACCTTGAAGTTGAGTCTGCCATTAAAGCTACATCATAACCTTGATCTCTAAAGTATTCTGCAATTGTAACTCCCGTATATACAGAAGCTTCTCTAGCTGCTACTGGCATATTAGATGTGTTTGCAATGAGTACAGTACGTTCCATTAGTGGCTTTCCGGACTTAGGATCTAATAACTTTGGGAAATCTCCTAATACTTCTGTCATCTCATTACCACGTTCACCACAGCCAATATAAACAATAATATCAGCGTCAACCCATTTAGCTAATTGCTGCTGGCTGACTGTTTTACCTGCTCCAAAAGGTCCAGGGATAGCTGCTGTACCTCCTTTAGCAAGTGGGAAAAAAGTATCAAATACTCTTTGTCCTGAGATTAATGGAATAGTTGGTGCAAGTTTTTCTTTGCAAGGCCTAGGTATTCTTACAGGCCATTTATGATACATTTTAAGTTTTTCGTCGCCATCTTTAGTTTTAACTACACAGATAACTTCTTCAACTGTGTGATTACCGCTGATGATTTTTGTAATCTTTCCATTTACATTAGGCGGAACCAGGATTTTGTGTACAATAACTTCTGTTTCTTGTACAGTTCCGATTATATCTCCGCCTTTAACTTCATCACCAACCTTAGCAGTTGCTTCAAAGTTGAATTTCTTTTTCTTGTCAAGTGAGTCTGCAATTAATCCACGAGTTATAAAGTCGCCAGATAATTCAGCCAAAACTGGTAATGGACGTGCAATACCATCGTAGATTGAAGTAAGCAATCCAGGGCCAAGCTCTACACTTAAAGGCAATCCAGTAGAATCTGCAGGTTCACCTGGCTTAA
>CAZJZJ010000050.1:0-9448 GCA_964550525.1 uncultured Methanosarcinales archaeon | reverse complement strand
CAAAACAGAACATCTAGGTCCAGTTACATTAAAAGGTTTTAAAGATCCTATTAACCCATACTCAATAACTGCTTATCAAGATACTAAACTAATCATCCAAAAAACCCAGCAATAGGCAGCCAGAATTCTATCCAGAAATAAAGGACGATTATTGGAGCGAACATCAGGAACCATAGACCTGCTTTCTTGATGATATAGTAGCCATCTAGAGGCTTTATTGGCATCATATGATACAAAGCCATCATTGCGTTAAGTGAAGCTAGGAATAAGAAGAATACAGGGAAGACATTAAGGTAGTAGAGGGATAAAGATATTGCGCAGACTAGTAAGCTAACAAAAGGGCCAATTGTGAATCCAAGTAAGCTGGTTTTTTTATCGCCTTCATCTAACATGTCTCTATAGGGAGTACCAAAAGGAAACTTAAAGAAATAAGAGCTGATTGCTAACAAGATTGTACCAAAAAACCAGAAATGCAATTGCACAGGGATTTTTTGTTTTTTATGGATATAGAAATGAGCAAAATCATGCAGAACTACGCTTAACAAAGCAGCTAAAGCTACAAGCCAAAATGACATTGTTTCCCCAGAAAGTTTGTAGAAAGTAGCGAATATTAATCCAGCAAAAATCACTAGTACAATCTCAGAGGTTATTGGGATTTTCTGGACTATCTTATGTTCAATTTTTGCTAGCCATTCTACTTTCTCAACATACTCTTCAAGGTATTCTGTGTAGAAGTTTGCAAAGTTTAACATGATTAGCTTAAGTAAGAAAGGCAATAACAATAAGATACCCAGGTTAGCAGCAGCTGAACCTAGGCCGCGTTTGAATTTTTCTCCAAGATTAGGTATCTCAACTGTGTACAAGGTATGAAGGTTTCTTGCAGTTATATCTTCTTCTTTTTCTTGGATAGTGTAGTCAAAAAAGAACTCCTCTGCCTGACCCATTAAAAGGTCAAAGTTTTGTATTTTTACTTCTTCAACGCATTTATCGCATTTAAGGAACAAGCTTTGATTTTTTAGGTTAAGGTTGCCTGTGTTTTCTACTACACCTCTTACTCTTAACACATTGCCTTCTACTTGGGTATCAAGGATCTCAACATCCATGAAAGGATGTGGCATTACTTCAAAATCCTTGCTTTCCTGTATTGCGCTTATACCAATAAAGAATTGCTTAAGTTTTGCAACAAACCCTGATGAAGTGTAAAGTTTGCCTGTAGCAACGATTCTCCATTGACCTGCTGCAAAAGAAGAGATATCAAGAAGCTCTGTTGCAACCCCTTGGTTGTTTGTCCTTAATTCCCTTGTCACTGTCTCTTCTGGACCAAAGAATTCTATTACAACTGGATAATCTTCAATTATTCTACCAAAATTATCCTTTAACAAGACACTATAATTAAGTTTTTTTGTGACATCTACTTTTTCAGGAATATTGATTGTAAGTTTTTTAGGTACTCTGCCTACAAAGATTTTTTTTATTATTTTCCCAGAAGACTGAGCTGTTTCTGCGATTATTGTTAAGGTATAAGTGCCTTCCTGAGTAAACTTAATCTCTTCTCCTGGCAACACAGTTATCTCTTTTTGTTCAGGACCTGTCACAAGAACCTTGATTTTAGCGTTTTCAATTATATCTCCCCTGATATTCTTAACAACAGGTTCCATAGGCACTTTTTCATCTAAGCCGTATATCTCTGAAAGGTCCAGATTAATCTCTAGTTCAGGAGAAACATTCAAGCTAACTTCAAAATTGCCTTTATTACTCCTGCTATCTTGTGCATTGAACTCTATGTTTTCTAAGCCTTGTTCTACGATAAAGGTTGAACTAAAGCTTCCTGTAGTTGTATTGAGTTGTTTTGTCTTTTCTCCTAATGTTACAGTGATATCAGAAGCTACTGGTCCTCTTAAGTTAGATACAATGCCGCTGAAAGGAACTTCCTCGCCAAGCATTAAAGCCCTGTTTGGTAAAGTAATTACTATTGATAATTCATCTGTGACAGTGAATAAAGGTGATTTTTTTGATAAAATCTCTTCTTCGTTTTCAGTTATTGAAAAAGTGATGTAGAAATCACCTGTTTTTGTTGTTACATAATCAAGGCTGCTGCCAAATATCTCTTTAAATGATGTTAGACTGTCTTTTTTAAACGAAAATGGTTTTTTATCTAATTGCTCTTCATTTACATATAGTTCAACTTCACCATCAATAACCTTATCTGAAGAAACATAGCCGTTTATGAATACATCCTCACCTAGATTGAACTTAGTGTTTTCATCTGGAGAAGTAAATGAGATGTCTGTAGCCAAAACAATATTCAACAATATAAGTAAAACTATAGAATACAAAACCCCTCTTTTCAGTAATTTTTGCATATAGTGGTTTTCGGTTTAGAAGTATTTAAGGATTGTGGTTTTGTTTGTATTCTTCCTCAGCTTTGATGAGTTCTTCTTTGGATAATACTCTTAATCTTTCTGGAGGAATAAAGTTCCTTATTAAGAACTCAGGTAGCTCATAAGATCCTTCCACATAATCCTCAAGTGTAACTCTAGACTTGATATATCTTTTTTGAGCAACGTCAAATTTTTCAGAAGGCATTGGTTGAGGTATCATAAGTGACCAGTCCACAACGTAAATTTCATCATCAGGAACTAAAGTAACCTCAACACAACCTGGTATTCTGCCCACAATTCCTTGGTGATGGCGCATCAATCTTGCAAATTCACCACTCTCTACCCAATTTTGAGGTATTGGTTCTGATAAACAGTAAGTGTAAAGATCATGTGCATATTCCGGCATACTTCGTCCTCTACGAATATCTTCTCTAAAGCGATATCTAAGAATAGGGTGCCATTTAAATTTATGTAGGCCCCATTCATCAGGTAAACTAAACATGGATTCGTTATTTTCAAGACAAATTGTGAATAGAGGGCGGCTTGGCTTCATACCTTTTTTTGCGAGTTTTTCTGCACCATATGGATATTTATAATGATATAATTTATCAATTTGCATAAGCACAGGAATAAAGAACCATTTATAAATCTTTTGTTTTTTGATTACTCCAAAGTAGCAACCTTTCTTGCCGTCAATAAACGCCCTTTTCCACCACAACACACAGTAACAACACCCAGGTATATATACTATATAAATTATAAGAAAAATATTTATATATTTCAACGTCTTTATATAAAAAAGTAGGGGTTAAGGAGACAAAAGTATCTTCAGATGGTTTGGCTTCCGTTTTTTTGGTTGTTGATAAAGTTTAAAACTTTACTCAACTAGAGAAAATCAAAGATTTTCTCGTGGCCGGAACACGCCAATAACTTAGTTCTAGAAATAAAGGAGATTAGTCAAAGCTATGTGTGGGGGAAGGAAAAAGATGCCAAAAAACAAGTTCCTAGAGAAGATTAACAAGGCAATAGAGTTCCAAACCCTAGAAGCAGAGTTAACCAGGGATGAAAGTGATCTCGAGGATGAGATTAGGGACTTTCAAGAAGAGCTAATTCCAAGAGACGAAGTAAGTTTTTGTTTTGAAAGAATAGATAAACAATTGGAAGAGCTTGACTGTTATGACCCTGATTACCATAGGATCAGGAAAAATATGACCAGTGGTAATGAACCTGGATTTTAGGGGCGGAATTATTTGCCTTTATACCTTCCTCTAGATTCAACTTTATCAAGACGTTCTAAGATTTCTTTAGATTTAGTAGTATGTTTTTTGTATTCTGCTAAAGCTGCTTTAAAGCATTCTTCCCATATCTTATAATGTTTACTTTCTAAAGCCTGCCTTAGAAGATGCAGGTCAACTGCTTTATCCTCTACTTTAGTTGAGAAAAAGCTTAATCCAAAGTCTATAAAGAATATCTCGTCTTTACTTACAATCATATTAGAAGTAGTAAGGTCTGCATGGATTATACTGTTTTTGTGTAGAATAGCTATTTTTCTGCCTAGTTCTCTGCTGTATTTCAAAGGATGTTTATGCAGAACATCCCTTAACTTAGGACCTTCTAAAAAATCCATATCTATACGCATCTCTTTGTCATCCATCTCAATAAGCTTTGGCGCTGGGAAACCTAATTTGGACAATGTATCTAGTACTTTGCTTTCTCTACGAGTTCGGAATTTCCTCAGCTTAGAATCTATCTGTTTTAAACGGTAATTCTTAGGAATACGTTCCTTAATCACAATCCCATCATCCTTGTACAGAACTGCTTCTGCACCTTGACCTATTTGTTTCATACTTTGCTTTTGTGCTGTTGAGACCGTCGAAGTCATTGCCTGCATTATTTGCAGAGCTAATAATGCAGTGACGAGACGTAGGTTTGCGAACGGGTTTTTAAGTGAGCAAACCGGAGTAGGGCTCAATAGCACAATACCTCCATCATATTCAAAAAAGAAAAGAAAAAGGGTATTTAATTGTTATGGTTTAGTTGGATGCTTCCTTGTTTTCTTGCTTAAACGTCTTCTTTGCTTGACCTACATATTTAGCAAAATCATCAAGCACTTCTTTCCATCTTTCCACAAGTAATCCCTCTGCTGTATCTTTATATTTAGGTTTGCCGTTTTTGTCCTTAATCATATCCAGAGCTCCTTTATAGCCTTTCTTGATTTCTCTTATAACTTCTAATTTAGTGTCATAGTCCTCAGGATCAACAGCGGTTAAAATATCGGCTTTTCTAGCTTGTACATCAGTATGTACATGGTATTGTTTTATTGCATCAAAAACCTCATGCATCTTTCCTTTCCTTGCAAGCTCAACTGCATATTTATGTCCACCTTGTTGGTTAAATACAGCATCAAGAATTTGCGTAAGTTTTCCCTTAAGTAAACTTTCTTTTATTTTAGACCCATATACAGTCTCATGGTGGTATTGTAGATATTCAGCTGCGTCATCAAGAATATCATCATAATCTTCTACTTTAGCTCTTTTAATCGTAAATGCATTTCTTGCTTCTGTATGATCCATATGAAGCTTTTCCAGTTCCTCTTCTGTTAATGCATTTACTAATTCTGAGATATTTAGTTTTTTCTTCTTACCCATAATCATCACCTATAATTATTATTAAAAGACTTTACCTTAAGCAGGTATAAAAATGTTTCGATTTACTTATGGATTGTCACTATTTTAAAATAGAGTTGTGACCTAAGTGTCTCAGTTCCATATGACTTAAATGTCCCACTCTTGTAGTCTAGAGTAGATGAGTATTTAAATAGAACCAAAATATGGTAGTAATTATGTGTTATTTTTAAGACAAAATAACAAAAATACATACCAAGGGTGGTAGACAATGAGTAAAAAACAAGCTAAAAAAGAAGTTAAACCAAAGGCTCCAGTACCTGCAGGTAAAGATCCATTATCAAAGTTGCCAAAAGAAGCGCAGGAAAAGCTTAAACAGATTAAAGGGAAACTAGATACTTTCCAGAAAAAGATTGTTTCTAAGTTTGATAAGTATATTATGGGCGTTGCATTGATGCCTCCTCCTAAGCCAGGGGAAGAAAAACAAGGTGAAAAAGACCAGATTAAGGTGCTTGTCCTTGTTGATGATTCTGACAGCAGGAAAATGTCTAAGTTTGAGCTTAAGGATAAGCTTACTGCAATTATTAAGACTATTGCACAGGAGATTGACAAAAACCTTGTGCCTGAAACAATTATTCTGTCTGAGCTTTGGCAGAGTTGTTATGATGCAAAATATGAGTTATTACAGGTAATAGCTTTATCTGCACCTATCTATGACACAGGCATGTTGGCTGCAATCAAGATTGCTGAAGTACATAAAACTATGGTGTTGAAGAAATTCGAAAGATACATTGTTAGTTATGTTCTTGCAGGCAGTTTAGTGCAGGGCAGAGCTACTAAAAGCAGTGATATTGATGTATGGATTGTTATTGATGATACTGATGTAAAGAAGATGACCAGGGCTGAGTTAAAAGATAAACTAAGAGCAATAATCATTGGCATGGGTATTGAAGCTGGTGAAATCACAGGGATAAAAAATAAAATCAATATCCAGGTTTACATTTTGACAGATTTCTGGGACAGTTTAAAAGAAGCAAACCCAATCATCTTTACTTTACTTAGAGATGGTGTTCCATTTTATGACAGAGGTATTTTTATGCCATGGAAACAGCTGCTTAAGATGGGTAAAATCAAGCCGAGTGCTGAGGCAATTGATATGTTCATGGGCTCTGGCGAGCAGATGATTAAAAGGGTTGAAGCTAAGCTAAGAGATATTGGTATGGAAGATGTTTATTACGCAATATTAACTCCAAGCCAGGCTGCACTGATGTTGTACGGAGTTGCACCTCCTGCACCAAAAGAAACAGCTGAACTAATGAGAGATATATTTGTCAAGAAAGAGAAATTGCTTGAAGATAAGTTTGTTGATATACTTGAAAGAAACATCAAAATTAGGAAAGACATAGAGCATGGTACAAAAAAAGACCTAAGCGGAAAGGATGTTGATGAGCTTTTAAGAGATGGAGATAAGTACTTGAAAAGAATCAAGAGATTGTTTACACAGATTGAGAGAATCAAAGAAGAGAAATCTGTACTTCATGCCTATGAATCAGTTGTGACTGTAATCAGAGATATAATGAGGTTAGAAGGTGTAGAAAGGGTAGCTGATAAAGATATGATAAAGATCTTTGAGAACGAGATGGTTACACTTGGAAAGATACCTCAGAAATATCTAAGAGTGCTTAAAGAGATGATGAAAGCCAAGAAGGATTACGATGAGAAAAAGCTTACAAAGCATGAAGTTGAGCAGGTGCTTAAGGATTCAAACGAATTAATAAAATTCATGGTTGAATATATGCAACGTAAACGAGGCAGAGAACTAGAAAGAACTAAGATTAGAGTAAAACACGGTGAAAGGTATGGTGAGGTTATTTTGCTTGACAAGACTGCTTACATCATCCATGACATTGACCATGAAGAGAAAGAGTTAACCAAAGCTCCAATCAAAGAAAACGGTAGCTTAGGCACAATCACTAAATCCAGTTTGGAAGAGCTTGAAAAAGCGCTTGCTAAGATTGAGATCCCGCCAAAGACATTCATCAAAGAGCCAATCTTTGAAGACATGAAGAAGATATTTGGCAAGGATGTAGAGATTTTGATTAATTATTGATTTTTGTTTTTTCTTCTTTTTTCCGAAACGTTTATATATACCAACCACTAAAATTAATCTTAGGCTAGGATTAGCTCTATAAAAAAAAGAATGGCTGAAAAAAAACTCATTGTGGACCAGATGCGGTTGAATTATGATGGAATATTTGATGTTAGTGGTCTTTACAAGCTTCTAAGAAGGCTTCTTGAGAAAAAAGGGTACACATGGGATGAAAAAAGGACATATGAAAGGATTACTAAACAAGGTAGGGATATTGAGATTGAGCTTAGGCCTTGGAAATCTGTAAATACAATCGTTAGCGCAGTTATAATAATTAAGATCTTTATGACAAATGTCAAAGAGGTAGAGCTTCTAAGGGACGGGATAAGAACCAAACTTAACAGAGGCAATGTCAAGATGATATTTGATGCTTTCTTAAGGTCAGATTATGAACATAGATGGGAAGGCAACCAGATCTACTTTTTTGGTAGAGGGATTATTGACCAATTTGTTAAATTGGTTTACACAGGCAGAAACGAAGCAGGGATTGTAGATGAAATACACGAGATACATACTGCTGTAAAAGCGTTCCTTAATCTATACAGGTATGCACATGAAAAAATAAGTACAGTGCCAAAAGTAAGTGCATAGGATTATTAATGAGGAAAAAACATGAGTGAAAAAAAGCTAATTGTGGACCAAAAGAGGCTAACATATGACGGTCTTTTTGATGCAACTGAGCTTTATAGAATAATCAATAGGTATTTCTGGGAAAAAGGTTATGACTGGCACGAGCCTTATAATATTGAAAGAACATTACCAACCGGTAAAGATATAGAGATTGAAGTAAGGCCTTGGAAAAAAAGATCAACGTTTGCAAAAACCATAGTTAAGATCAGGCTCTTCATGAAAAATGTTAAAGAAGTTGAGATTGAGAAAGAAGGTGTTAAGGTTAAGCTTAACCAAGGCAATGTACAGATTATATTTGACTCTTACTTAGAGACAGATTATGAACATAGGTGGGAAGGTAAAGGAGCAGGTGTGCCTGTTTTTTATTTCATAAGGATATTATTTGACAGGTATGTAATGAGACAATACATGGCAGGATATGAAAGTAATGTTATAGAAGAGGTTAACCAGATATTTAATTTTGTCAAAGCTTTCCTAAACATGTATCGCAATATATACGAAAGGCCTGGTGCTCCTCCTGATATACTGCTTTAAAAGGTGAAGAATGGCAACAGTAGATATGCCGACAGATGAACCGAAGTTTGAAACTCCGCATTATGTTGTACACTATCAAGGTATTTTTGATTATGAAGGGCTTATGAGAGTCATTGTACGCTGGTTAAAAGACAGGAGATACTGGTTTCATGAAGACCTATACAAGCATAAACCTGGTACAGAACTTGGCAGAGAACACGAACTTAAATGGCACGGAGAAAAACATATCACAGATATGTATGGTTACCATATCTATATCTATTTACACGCATGGGATATGCAAGATGTCGAGGTTATAAGGGGAGGAGTCAAGAAAACATTAACCAAAGCAAGGTTAGAAGTTTGGATATGGGGCACTATTAAGTTTGATTACCAAGGCAGGTTTTTAAGAAACAAACTATCCCAGTTCCTAGCATTCTTCTACCTAAAATATGTTTCATGGCCGTTTGTAAGCGGTGAAGTCCATGACGTACTGCATTACAGGATAATTAAATTACAGACTCTGGTCAAAGAATTCTTAGGCATGGAAGCCAAAGGAAACGCATTTGAAAGATATGCTGGACAGTGGAAGTAAAACATAAGATTTAAATAAAGTTATTTTCTCCAAAATAATAATCTACTGCGAGGGTAGCAAAGTCTGGTACGTGCGAGCGAAGCTCGTATGTGGGCAATCAAATGCGCAGGACTTAAGAGCTACACTATTGGGCACCCAGTTTGTAGCTGGGCTATCCTGTCACTTAGTGTGTCCGCGGGTTCGAATCCCGTCCCTCGCATTTATTTTTTCTAATTTTCTCAGTTGCATTGAAAAAGTACTATTACACTTTACTTCGCTAAAAACAGCTCAGCAAAGCTCCATCTGGCCATGCCATGAATACCCTGTATTCATGGCATCCATGGCGCAGACGCACTTTTTCAATGCAACTTCTTAGTAAATTTTATAAATACAAAAGAAAATACAGCTTATAGTTGGGGGTTTGGATAATATGGCAAAAAGAGTTTTAATAATTGAGGACGAGCACAATATTGCGAAAGCTGAAGAGCTTATTCTGAAAGACTATGAAGTGCATATTGCAGCAGATGGCGAAGAAGGTCTAAAAAAAGCAAAAGAGCTTAAGCCTGATCTGATAGTT
>CAZJZJ010000049.1:0-9862 GCA_964550525.1 uncultured Methanosarcinales archaeon | reverse complement strand
ACAATATCAGCACCATGCTCTATTGGCCTTAATAAATATGGTGTTGTAAAAGTACACGCTACAATGATCAGAAGAGGTGCAGACCCTGTTGATATCAGGCATGGTCCAATCAACGCGATTGTGCCTGTTTTAGAAGCACCTTCACACCATGGACCAGATGTAAGGACTGTACTTTATGACATGGAAATATTTACAACTGCTATCAGCTGCTCTACAACTTTGATGCACATGCATAACGTGAGTGTTCAGCTAAAGGAAGCAGCTAAAACAGAGGATGTTATCAAGCTTTTCAGGGACACAGACAGAGTTATGGTAGTTACCAATGATGCAAAGCTAAGAAGTACAGCTGAGATCATGGAAATGGCTAAAGATATGGGTAGGAACAGAGGCGACATGTACGAAATCTGTGTTTGGAGAGAAGCTGTAGGCTGTTATGGCAATGATGTTTTCTTTATGCAGGCTGTTCACCAGGAATCTGATGTAGTGCCTGAGAACATCGACTGTATCCGAGCAATGATGGGAGTCGAAGATGCAGAAGCTTCAATGAAGAAAACCAATGAAAGCCTAGGCATCGGCGGCTGGAAAAGACAACAGATTTAGTTTGTTTTTTTTATTTTATTTTTCTTTCCTTTTTTTACTGTTATTTGCTGCGCTGCAAGTATTTTCTGTCTTTCTAGTTTTTCTTTTTGGCTTCTTTTGTGGAAAAAGCTTACTAAAGAAGGAGATGCTAATGTTGTGACAATTGAAAGCACGACTATGGCTGTAACCAATACATTGTCTAGAAGATGGAATTCTTGAGCTGCTAAAGCTACAACCAAAGTTGTTGATAATTGCGGGATTGTTGCTGCACCAATCACAGAGCTGTCTTTGGATTTATAGCCAAGAAGCATCCCGCTAAGCCAGCCACTGAAGAATTTTGAGAATATCAACCCGAAAACTATTGCGAGAGTGATTAAGATATTCTTTTTTGCAACAATTACTATTGAAAGGTCTGTTTTCATACCTATGATCAAAAAGAATATTGGGATGAATATACCATAGCCAATTGTATGTATCTTATGGAAAACCATCCTGTGTTTAATCACGTCTGCCAATATTAATCCTACTAAGAAACCTGCAATAATTGCGTGTATACCAATCAATTCAAAGAATAAGGCAGTTGCAATTAAAACAACGAATACAAATCTTAGTTCTCTTTCAAAGATATCCTTTTTCTGTGCTTCTTTTTTGTGCTTTATGTATGCTTTTTCTATTCTTGGCAAGAAGATGATTAAAAAGATTAAAGTAACTAATAACATAGCCACATAAACAGGGATTGGCATATTTGTTTGAGGAGAAGTGTATTGTAATAAAATAGCAAGAATAAGCAAGCTTGTAGTATCTTCAAAAACAGCTGCACTAATTATTGATTTTCCTAGCTTTGTATCAATAAGTTTAGTTTCCTTTAATGTAGGCACAATCACTCCAACTGAAGAGGAAACAAAGATTGTACCTATAACAATAGAAGTTAATGTGTTGTAGCCAAAATAACTTGTTATAAAATAACCTACAATAAAAGGTATACCTGCGTTGAATATTGTGATAACTGCAATCTTGTCTCTTATCCTCTTTAAATGAGATAGTTTCACAGCTAACCCCGCAGTAAACATCAAGAAAATAGCTCCAATGCCAGCAAGGAAAATAGCTGTTTCTCCTATATTAATAAGGTTAAATCCTATAGGTCCAATAAGGTTTCCTGCGATGATAATAGCAGTTACATAAGGTATTTGTATTTTCTTAGCTATCTCTGGCAAAATAAACGCAGCTGCCATCACTATCAGGAAGAATAGTAAATAATCCATAATACACCTCTCTTTTGTATAATATTAGTATTAGGGTTTAAATATGTTTCGTAACCCAAACGTTTAAATACTTAAAGTACCATAAAAACATCATGAACATAACTATAGTTTATGATACTGTGTATAAGAATACGCAGAAGATGGCAAGAGTCATCTCAGATACGTTCATGGAAAAAGACGTGTTTGATATAAGGTGTAAGGCTCTTGACAAGTTTACAGAGGAAGACATGGGTTTTCTTATGGGTTCAGACTGTATACTTATAGGGACTCCTACACATAACTGGCATCCAAGCAGGAAGATAAAGGAGTTTGTTTCGTTTCTTGGGAAAAATAGAGTTAGAAACAAGCTGCTTGCAGTCTATGATACTAAATTAAGGCTAGCTGTAGGAGGGAATGCAGCTAAAAAGATAAGCAAACACCTAAAAAAACTAGATTTTGCATTACTTGCACCTGAACTTGAGCTGTTTGTAGAAGATACTAAAGGACCTATATCTAAAGGGCAGAATAAGATTTGCAGGAGATTCTCTGAATACGTACGTGATACATTATTCAAACTACATCTAGAAGCAATGATGGATAAAGAAGGGTTTGATTTGAAAGGAGCCTAAGCTTAAACATTAAAAGGCCCTGTTTGTTCTGCAACCAGTTCTAGATTATCCTTATTAAATGTATGCAGTCTTGAATGGTAAACAGTAAATGATCTTTTACCAGCATTATTCTGGAACCGTTCATACATTGCTTTTAATCTTTGGAAAACAAAATTACTATCTCCGTTAGTATCTTTTAAAGCAGTATTAACAGCAGTCTTATACGCTTTTAAAGCACCTTCAGTTGTAGAGGTTGGACAAACTAGGCAGATATTAAGTAATGCATAGCTTGCTTCAGGCCTGAAATGTACTGAAGCTAATTTGATATAATCGAAAGCCCTGTGAGGTAATCTTTCTACATAAAAAACATCATCCTTTGTTTTTGGTACAGGGTTGTTTAACCAATAAAATTCTTGAGGCCTTTGATCCCATGCATCACGTTTCTGAAGCTCAAATTCAGGATCATCTATCTCTGTAGCGTTGCTGACTTTCATGTTTTTTAGTTTTTTTATTGCACCTTTTAATCCTTTTGTACGATTTGCAATCTCTTTTTCTATGTTTTTCCTCTTGAATACTGGTTGCTGGAGTATAGCTCTTAATATTTGAGGATCACAATCATTAGCAACTGAAAACAAGTGTTGTAGATACCTAAACGCATTGTTATCTGATTCATCTACTTCAGGGAATTGTTCAAGGTCATACTTCACATAAACATGGTTTTCTAATGTATCCCTTTCTTCAAGATGGATGCCTTTCTCAAGAAGACTAATCTCATCCTCTACTGTACCTTTTTGGTCTTTTTTGGTTTTTTTATTATCAGAAGCAGTAATATCAATCCCAACAGGTAAGCATACAATTGCATCTATAAAACCAAGCCTTTTTGCAGCCTCAAGCTGTTTTAAGATCTGTTTCTTATCTATTTTTACAGGTAATATTGTTGAATAGTCTAAAAATGCAGTATACTTATTTAATTGGGTTATTAAATTCCATTTACCACGATAAAAAGAAGGTAGGATTAAGGCTTTTTCAACATTATCTATCGGCAAATAACATGAGCCTGAAGATAATACATGGGAATCAAGATCTCTATCCATACTTAGTTTAGGTATACCTGCAACTGAAGGCACAATACTATCCCAATAATCCTCTTTTTTATCTTTATTCCAGTCATTAGAGATATCAGCTATCTTCATAGCTTGAAACAGATGATGTTTCATATCAAAATCCCTTAACCTATCTTTTGCAAAAGTAAGTATAGCCATGTCAAGCATATTAACTAAGTTGCCTTCTCCACCTTCACTAGCCCAATATGAGTCTTGCAATGGATCATAGTTAAGTAAAAAAGGGTTTTGCCTAACTCTTTCTGCAACACCGTGTCTTGTTATATACCACATTCTTTCATCCCTACTTGCAACTTTCTTTAACGCTGCTGCAAGTGTACTAGCTATATTCTTGTAATCCCTTTCTTGGCCACGATCAACAACTCTAGAAGCAAGTTGTGTTCTCCTAATCTCTTCCATCTGTAGAATAAGCGGAGGTATCATCTGTTTTATGTCTTCGTATGTATGTACTCTTCTTCTCATTTTTCATCTCTACTGTTTCTCAGGTTCAGGTGGTACTATTGGCAATCTCTTGCTTGGATCTCTTGGGAAAATATGCTCAAAATTGGTATACATTGCAATCAGATTATTATCGTCAGGGCCTATCTGTGCACCTAATTCTGTTCTTCTTTGTTCAATCCCTTCCAAACATCCAGGGACATCTATACCTAAATATGAACTTTGAGTATTAATAGTCTCAGTTACACTACAATCATTAACAGAGTGCCCAAGGTTATATTGGATACCCATACCTGGTTCTTGCACTAGTTCTTGATACTGTTCTCTTAGGACCATCCGTGAACCTCCTCCACAACCCACCATCCTGGTTTCATCAGCTGAGGCTTTTCTTAGTACTTTCTTGACTGTTGTTTCATGCCTAATATAAGTTCCAAGACCTTTTTTCTGAAGCTGTTCAACAGATGTTTCGCCAAGTTGTATAGCTGCCATGGTCTCCACATACTCACCAACTTGTTCATCTTCTAGGCAAAGCCTATCTATGGCCTGTTGCCTGTATTCAGGGGTTTCTCCGTCAGGTCCTGGCATAGTTAGTTCATTAGCAAGGTCATTTGCATAAGAACATCTTGTTTTATGTGAGATTACACCTGTATGCAGAGAAGCTTTCCCTTCCATTGCACGGTCTTGGTTGAGCTGGCTAATCTCTTGATAGAACTCCTTTATCAGTTCTCTACTAGTGCCTGGTTCTCCTGCATTAACTACAGATTCAAAGGTTCTGACTTTAAGTAAGAAGTATTCAGTTTCACCATCAATATCTTCACCTTGTTTAGTGAATCTTGGATCTGTATTAACATAACCAGGGCTAACAGGGATTATGTCTTTCCCTGCAGCTTTCTGCGCTTCAACAAAGTCTTCTTCTTCATTTACAGTGTCATCTATAGTTAATCTTCCTTCTCTTTGATATGTCCTATCTGTTGTATCGTTACTCATTTTGTCTGCCTAAGTTGTTGATCTCTATGTTTTTTTATTATCCTATAGATATCCACATGGTTAGCGTGATATTTTCCTTCATTGCCAGCTTCTTGGCTCTTCCTTACCAAGTCTGCGTAATGTCCTAAAACATCAGCAAATAATGCTAGCGTAGGTCTTCTAACTCCATGCTTATGGATGTGATAACATACTCTTTCTATCTCTCTTCCTGTGAAATCTACAGTAGAAACCCCCCTTAGTTTTTGTTGTATCGTCTGATCTACATCAGGGGATGAAGCTGCATCAAGAGGATTGAGATCTTGGTAGTCAAACCCAAACTCTTTGATATATGTATCAAAAATCACTTTTCTAATTCCCCAAGACGGTCTGTTCAGAACAAGCTCATATTGGAACCTATCCCTTGTTTGTTTTTCTAATCTTTGCGCACCTGTAATTGCAGATGGAGGTACAGTAGCAAAAAGAATTACACCATTCATAGGATTGTTTAATCTTGCTCTTATTCCGCCTGTCCAGGTATCTTTGTAACCTGAGTAACCAGTGGTCTTGAATAATTCTTGTGCTTCATCTAATAGAACAATAGAAGGTGCAGCTGCTTCAGCAGCATCAAGTGCAACTTCAATGTTTTGTCCTGTTTTACCAAGCATACCTTCAATCATTGAGCCGCCATTGAAATAGATAAAGTTAATTCCAAGCTCTCTTGCAAACGCTTCTGGTAATGCGCTTTTCCCAACTCCAGGAGGACCTGAAAGAAGAAAGTTTACACCTTCGCTTGTTTGGTTAAAGTTTGGACCAATAGCTTCACTGATTAAGCCAATATGGTCATCCAGTCCTTTTAATGTATCTAGTTTTTTAACTGCCCTTACTATGGGCATGTGTGTAAGGATAGAAGGTTCGCCTTTGCTAAGAGCAACACTTAGATCTTCGTAGGTCACATCACCAGTATCCCTCATCTCTGCTTTTAATGCAGCTGTTGATAATAAACCATAAAGGTCATCCCCATTATAACCAAATGCTCCTACAGCAATCTTCTCAAGGTCTTGATCTCTAAAATTAAAAGAATGACCTGTTCTTGATTCATCTTCAGAAACAAATCTGCTTGCGCTCAGATTATAAGCAATTATCTTCATTATCTCGTATCTTGCTTTTTCATCAGGAGCAAAGTATTTTAGTTTCATACCACCAAGCCTTTTCCATCGTGTAAGAGCTGAATCCATACGTTTGAAAAAGTTGGTTGTAGCAAGAAAAAATAGACCTCTGTTGTTATAAGTACTATCAATCTCTATAGACCATTGATTGACTATAGCTTGATCTTTTGGGTCAACAATATTGTGTCTATTTGAGTATTTATCTGCTTCTTCAAGAAGCACTAGCTGTTTTTTCTCTGTTTTTTCATACATAGTCCTGATAAATTGCATGAAATCATGGATCTCTGCAGGCCTTTCAAAAGGAGGAGCCATCCTTAATTCTGCTCCTGTTTCTGTAGCAACATACATAACAGAAAGTGTTTTACCTACACCTGCTGGCCCTATCAGTGTAGCTCCTCTTGGACCAAACTCAGTGCCAAATCTTTCACTTTTAATAACTCCAATCAATTCCTCAATATTCTCTTCTATGCTGCCATAGAAATGTATCTGGTCTTTGGTAACCCTTTCTGTGACAAGATAATCAGTATCCCTTTGTATACAAGCATCTCTAACTGCTTCTGCAAACTGCCCTATATCAAACCCTGCTCTAGGGTCTGCTCCAGGAAAAACGTTATCCATACCTCCACCTGTGTTGTTTCCGTTTGGCATTTATCTCACCTTGTTTGATCTTTATGGTTGAATTCACAATAACTCCTTGTCAAATCAGGAGCAACGTAAATTGTGTTATTTTTATGCTCTTCACAGCTGTTGCCTGCACCTAAACCATAATACTGTTTTAGTTTAAGGCACTTAAATTCAGTGTTCATTAGAGTTGAAAGAATATCAGCTCCCCTGAACTTTTCTGCAAACAGCATATCCCTGACAGCCATCAACTCCTCAGTTGATAGTTTTAGCTGTTCTGTCCCCTCTCTTATTGGAAAAAAAGGCTGTACCCCAATAGTCAAGCCTCTTTCTTTAGCGTAATGTATCACTTGTCTTATGCCTTCAAGATAGTTGTTTCTATAAGCCACACACCTTAATAAAGGCCTAAGACCCCTTTTTTGATAGATCTCTATATTATGTAAAACCTGCTCTAAAACCGGGTTTTTAGTGGTCTTTATATATGTTTCGGCATCCACACTTGGCAGGTTAACCTGCACTGCAATCATGTTCTTATGCTGCTCAGAGATGTCTAATATAGCTTCTATCAATATCACTCCGTTCGTCGATAAATGCACTTTATAGCCTTCTTCTACAAGCTGCTTTACTATCTTTGGCAGATCCTCTCTTAAAGTAGGTTCGCCACCACCAAGACAGACAAATTCAGGAGAATACTCTCTAGCTAAATCAAGGACGTTCTCCCCAGATATCTCCCCCTCTGCAGCCTGGTAACAAAAATCACATTCCAGGTTGCATCTGTCAGTGATGTCAACTGTCAGTAATTCAGTCATGAGTGTGAATAAAGCACCAGTTGAAAAAGTACTACTCACCTTTGCCTCGCTCAAAACAACGCTCAGCAAAGTCTCCTCTGGCCTTGCCATTATTGGCTCGTTGTACTCACCAACAATGTCAATAATGGCACAGACGCACTTTTTCAACTTACTGCATGAATTTAAGCTTTTGCCTGATAAACTTCAACTGGCTGCATCATTTCTTGTTGTGCAGCTTCTCTTTTTTTGATCTTTAGGTATTTCTTTACAATCTTCTGAGTTTTGGTAAGCATACCTTTTAACTCCATTGCAGGTTGGATATATACTACCCATGCTAGTTGTTCTTTGAATAACCCTCTATAACCTTGTTCAAGAGTTGCACTGTGTTTCTCTGCGAGCGCTCTTAAAACTTCAATACTTTCAACTCCTGAAGCTTTTGAGATATTGTCGACTTCTTTATTTATTCTATGTACTGAATGTAACAAGTCAACATAATGGTTATAAAAATCCCTTCTATGAGTGTAGATTATATTCACATATTTTGTTTCATCCAGGGCCCACTGATGTTCCTGCATTGCTCTGTTTAAGTTTTGTTTACTTTTCTGTGAAGACCATTCTTGGAGTTTCATGCCTCCTCTGATTGATTCTACATATGCAGCGTACTCTGCTTTTTGTGTTTTTGCCAACCTATCGAAAACCTTTACAAAGAAACCATCTCTTTCTTCATCAGAATAAACATATTCTCTGCCTTGCTCTCTAGCTTTTTTAAGTCTAGCTTCATATATTGCACGTGCAAGTACAACACTTTCTTCAACTACAACTTCGTTTCCTTGAATTATCTTTGGAAGTAGTATACTATAATTATGCTGGAAGATATCTTCTGCTCGTTTGTGTAATTTATCAAATTGTTCTGGAGTTATACCCATCTGTTCAAGCTGTTCAGTTGTATAAGTGCCTTCAGTGATAGCTTCAATTAAAGCATATGTTTTCATAAGATTATTCTTTTTCTTTGGTCCGGTTGTGAAGGGGACGATTTTTCCCAAGTCTTTAATAAAAGAGTAAGGCAGATTACAAAACATCCTTATTCCTTGCGGTACACCATGTGTCAGGTTTGCTCTGGTGTAATATATCTCAAGTTCTGTTGATTCAACATCTCCGTTTTCATCTAGATAGAACCTTTGTTTGAAATGCCTGTTTACAGAGAAATGCCTATCATTGTTCATAAAATGTTCAATCACGTTTTCTTCCTCATGGTAAACCAGATATGATAATATGTCTTCAGCTTGAGCAGTACTGCAAAAACAATAATGGCTTCTGGACAATGTTTCTATACTGCCTTCAGGTGTTCTTAGGTAATTTATATAAGCGATTAGCTCTGGTTGAGTTAACTTAACATAATCATCAAACTTGATAGCATGGTTTAAATACATGGCATTAAGATTCCTAACTCTAAATCCTTTGTCTTCTCTTTTATATATCAACCCATATGTTTTTGTCATACTATCGATGAACCTTTTTGAATCAGGCTTTTTTTTGTCAATGGCAACTTCTAAAACAGGGTGCTCATATATCTTGCCTTTGAAATGGTTTGGGTCCTGGTTTACTTCCCCTATCTGCATGCCTTTGATAAAATATAATTCAGGCTGAAACCCTAACTCGCGGGCTACTCCGTAGATAAGCATCATGTATTCATAAGGGTTAGAAAACTCATCAACCTCATGAGGCCATCTTAACTTACCATTATTATCGAGAATAGAAGAGATAGAATAATAACATAACATAAGGCTTCGCACAGGGAAAAAATTGTTTGCTCTTCTACAAAGCGCTTCAAACAACTCATTTTTATCTTTGCCTACCTCTTTTATCATGTTGCTAGCAGTCTGTTGGAATATCTTTAATGTCAATTCAGGGAAATCAAGGGTATCATCAATACTAGAATACTGTTCTGACTGTTTGAATTGTTCTATAGACACCATTTTTAGCTATAAGATAAAGTAAAAAATAAAAAATTAAGAGATTGCGTAATCCAATGTGGTTGTAGCCGGGCCTTTAGGACCTGCAACAGGCGGTTTGCCTTTTTCTTTGAACTGCTCTATTGCTTTTTTCCTAAAAATATAATCTGCTTCAACTATAACTTTTTCTTTTAATGCATCGCTTGGTTCAAACGGAAAGTTGCCTTCTGCTAGTTTACGTGCGCTTTCATAATCTGAAGCTACTCCAAACCCAAATGTTTCTTTATCGTTTTCAAAGAATAGTTTTACATTATAGGTATATCCTACTTTACATTTGGCAAACTCATCTTCACCAACTACATCAGCCAGATAAGCTTCGTAT
>CAZJZJ010000048.1:0-10787 GCA_964550525.1 uncultured Methanosarcinales archaeon | reverse complement strand
TGGGCTGCGATACAATACCATAAGCTCCTGCTTTTCCATACATCAGATGAACTAAATCTGTCATGTAATCTAAAATAATTAAATCGTGTTCTACAACCATGACAGCTGTTCTTTCATTAGCTAAAGAACGTATAAATTTAGAGATTTTTATTCTTTGTTTAATGTCAAGATAAGAAGTTGGCTCGTCAAAAACATAGAAGTTTGCTTCTTTAAGTACAGTTGCAGCGATTGCTACTCTTTGCAGTTCACCTCCTGAAATCTTTTTGATGTCTGTATCTAAAATTTCTTTTAATTCAAGCTTTTCCACAATTTGCTCAAATTGACTTTTCTCATCTACTTGCCGTAATAAGTCTTTTACTTTCCCTTTGTATTGTTTAGGTATTAAATCAACTTGCTGAGGTTTATAACCAATTTTAATCTCTCCTGCTTTAACCTTTTCAAAGAATAACTGAGCTTCTGTACCTTTAAAAAAATCAATCAGATCATCATAATCAACTTCTTCATGCAACTTACCTAGGTTTGGCTTCAAAACACCAGCCAAAACCTTGATTGCAGTAGATTTACCTATACCGTTTTTTCCAAGTATACCAACAACTTTACCGAATATTGGTATTGGCAGGTTGTAAAGATGAAACCCGTTTTCTCCGTATTGGTGTATAGGTGTATCTTCTAATTCTTCAGGCAGGTTAATTATAGAGATTGCTTCAAACGGGCACCTGTTCTGGCAAATACCGCACCCTGTGCATAGAGCTTCATCTATCCTAGGCTTCTTATCCTCGCTTTCAATTATACAATCCTTGCCAGCACGATTGACAGGGCACAATTTAACACAAAGATAACCACCACAACCAGAAGGGTTGCATTTATCCTTTTCCACTACAGCAATACGCGTCATAATAAGAAATAATGAAAACAGGTGTTAATAAGGTTTGTGGTTTTTTAGTAATGTTTTTATACCAACTTTATCTCCTTTTTCACGCATGGAAGTGCAGGACTATTATTTTGGACATCCGGACAATCCTTTATATCATAAGGAAAACTTATTTATGAGATTTCTAGCTCAAAATCCAGATACATCAGACCTTAGTCTACCAGACCAACTTAGGTATTTCAGGGAGAAAGGCATTAATGGCCAGACTTACTTTTTCAGAACCAGGCAGGAGATGGAGCTATTTAGGGATTTCGTCCTGCCTACATACCAAAAAGACAAAGATGTAAGTGTAGCTTCGGTCGGTTGTTCCAGAGGTAAAGAAGCTTACACACTTCTGCTTCTTTGCTGGCATGAGAAAGATAGGTTAAATATCACAGGCTATGATTCAGATAATGATATTCTACTTGCACACCATGGATTTTATTATCTAGTAGGTGGAGATTACAGTGGAGTAGAAAGATCAAATTTTCATAATATTGCCCCAACAAGAGAACACCCTGCTTTTGCATTAAGAAAAGGAGCTGCAGAAAGACTTTTTTTCTCAGAAGAAGCTAAAGAGAAAATAAAATTTAGAACACATGACATCCTTGAAGAACCTCTTCCTGAGAAACATGATGTTGTGTTCCTAATGAATGTACTGATGCATTATTCTCCTGAAGGCAGAGAAAGGATTTTATACGAAGTATCAAAAAGCTTAACACCTGGAGGCTGGCTTATACTTGAAAAAACAGGAACAAAAGGAATGGGGCATGATGAGTACTATAGGTGGAATAGAAACCTAGAGTTCCTCGGATTCAAGAGAGTGGGACTAAGTTCTTCTGACCAGGAATGGTCTAAGAATGTATCTGACTTCACCAGGTTTTTCAAGAAAACTGATTCTTTAGATGAAATATTATTAGAACCATGCATAAGCGAAGATATAATAATTCCTACAATAGAACAAGAATTTAGTGTTCCTTCTAAATCAAGAAAAGAATATTTATTATAAAAGATTAAGGTTTGTGGTTTTGTATAACCTTAGATATCTCTTTAGCCAGATCCTCATTCATCCTTCCTTTAGGATGGCAGTAGTCAACAAACAGCTTTTTTTCTTCTTCTGCTGAAGGGTTTTTGATTGTGGTCTCTACAAGAGGAATTTCATACTTTCTAGCAACAGCCTTCAGTACATTCTCATATACTTTCTTGATCCTAGGGGTCATGTAATCCTTTTCCTTGCTTTTTTCAAGACAATATGGATACAATCTCTCTGCCAGGAACAACTCCTGGATTGCTTTAGATTCAGACCTATCTAAATAAATATCCCTTAGTTTTTTTTCTTCTTTCTTAATCCTCCTCCCAGGAAACCAATGCATACGAACAGGCGGTAGGATGATTATAGGCTCAATTCCATTTTCTTTGCAATACTCAACCATCTGGCTCATGTTTTCACAAAAATCATATACCGAAACCCTTGTAATTACCTGGCCCTCTAAAGTATCTTTAACTTTGGAATTCTCTTGATACAATCTAATCTGCGAGATTAAAACTCTTCCAAGAGCAGAATAATTATAAGTTATCTCC
This sequence comes from uncultured Methanosarcinales archaeon, assembly GCA_964550525.1. Taxonomy (GTDB): domain Archaea; phylum Nanobdellota; class Nanobdellia; order Woesearchaeales; family JANQNQ01; genus CAZJZJ01. Next base: position 8,296 of record CAZJZJ010000048.1, on the reverse strand, counting down.
AAAACCTTGTTCAAGAAAGTATCTTCTTCACTAGGCAAAAGATTCTTGTCTTCTACATTCATATTACAGGAACTGTCATTATTGCCAAAATAAAAGGTTGCATATGCAATCTCAACATCTCTTTTCTTGAATTCCTCAACAACCTTCTTAAGTGCTCTTAAACCCTGAAGTGAGCTGTATGCCTGCACACCAGCGTTTACAACAACGAACTCATCTCCAACCATCTTCCTTAGATAATCTGGATAAGTTAAATATCTGAAAAAAGGCAACAAGCATTCTTGCCCTATTTTTCTTAACAATTCATTTTGCTCAATCACATAACCATCCCAACCTGAAGGAGAAGAATCACCTCCATTCAAAATCACTAGTTTATTTTCTTCCTTAGCTTCTTTTTCATGTTCATCATAAGAAACAAAATCCTTTTCACCAATAAAATTCTGAGGCAGTTTGTGTCCCAGAAAATAATCAGGTGCAAAAACTAACTTGTCACCAGCCTGCGCCTGCACAATTGGATTTTGGTACTGCATCTGGACAAACTTATCAGGTTTAAAATACATCAAGGTTCTTAATGCTATTTCTGATCCACCAACAAAAATAGTGCCAGCAGCAAGCATTCCTGCCAATGTTTTTTTGATTTTTTTACTTAAATTTCCCATTTTACATCACTTACTAGTGGAGTCCACAACAGTATATTAATATTGGTGCCCCCTTAGGGTGGAACGATAAACTTTATATAGTAGAAGTGTTTAATAGTATTGTATGAATACTCGCATCTTAAAGGAGATAGGCCTTACAGACTCAGAAATCAAGGTCTATCTTGCCCTTTTAGAGTTAGGCAGTTCAAAGAAAGGGCCTATAGTTAAGAAATCCAAGATCACTTCTTCTAAAGTTTACGAGGTTGTAGACAAGTTAATAGAGAAAGGACTAGCCAGTTACGTAATCAAAGACAAAGTAAAGTATTTCAATGCAGCTCCTCCTTCAAGGATTAAAGATTATCTAAAGCAAAAAAAAGCTAAACTAAAAGAACAGGAAGCAGAGTTTGAAAAAATCCTTCCCAGTTTAAACCTAAAACAAAAGCTAGTCTCAAAAAAAACAGACGCAGAAGTATATCGTGGCTGGAAAGGTATGCAGACTGTTTACAATGATCTGCTAGAAACCCTAAAAAAAGGAGAGCAGTATTTTATTTTCGGTGCAAGCAAAGGCATGGACGAGAAAAAAGTAAAATCATTTTACAGAAGATTCAATCAAAAAGCTGTTAAGAAAAAACTCAAAGCAAACATCATTTTCAATGAAAATGCCAGAAACAATATTCCAAACGTAGAAAAAACAGGCAAAGCGAGGTATCTTGACCACACAACTCCTTCTGAGATCCTAATCTACAAAAACAAGACAGCAATTGTTCTGCTAGAAAAAGAACCTTTAATAATTCTCATAAGAGGCAAATCAATTGCTAAGTCATTCAAAGCATACTTTGATATAATGTGGATGATGGGGAAGAGATAAGTTTTTATACCTCAAAAACAATCCTTTGTTTATGACGCATGATGATTGGTGGATACAGGATCCTGAGCAGTTCAAGAAGAATCTAAAGAAGAAATTCAAACTAGAGCAGCATGACATTGACAGCTTGAATGAGATAAGAAGATTAGTAGCAGCCAAATCCTACAAAAGCAAGACAATTGCATATGAGCATCTTTCTTTCTTAGAAAAACTTGCCAACAAAATCAAAGACGCAATTAAACAAGACGAACTTGACGGAGACACTACATGGACACTAAGAAAAGACCTCGAAAAAGTACGTAGAACATTCGAACAGCTTTATTCACTTATAGATGAGATGGAGATGAAGAAGTGAGTTAGATACTAATCTCTCTTGGTTTTACTGTTAAAACCCTTTTTTTATTGACTAACAAGTCTATTAACTGTTGTTTAGTCAATTCCCGGTTAATTATACAGCGAGGATTTTTATCTGTAGAATCTAGACTCCCAGCTAAAGCAATCTTACACAAACAATCACCGGCACAATGATATTTAGCAAAACAATCATTACAATGTTTGATTTTTGAAACTACCCTACCCCGAAGAGTTTTCAGCTTTTTATAACCAAACACAAAAGCTATAGATTTGGGATCATATTTACCATAAATAAAGATCTTTGCTCTAGGTTCGCTTAATTTAGTAACCTCAACACAAGAAGTAACTAAACCTTCAGAAGTAACAAAAAAATTGGTCCCTGCTGCCCCACAAAACTTGTTTTTGAGATGGTCTACCCTTGCAGCGGAGTAAGTAATATAAACACCATATTTATTTGCCAATTTTGAGGCTTTCTTAAAATTCTCAATAAACTTTTCTCTTGATGGCGCGCCCCATTTTGTTTTTTTACACCTACCACATTCAAAAAGTGGTTCAAATGCAATCGATTTAATCTTATATTTTTTATAAAAGAACTTAACTATCTCAGGTAAGTGATTCACACTAAGTTGTGTAACTGTTGGTCTAATGCCAAACTTAAACTTCTTACGTTTAAAGAATTTAACAGTTTTTTCAACATACTTAAAGGATCCCTCACCATTAACAAGAGGCCTTTGTTTATTATGTATCTCTGGCGGACCATCAAAAGATAATGTTACAGTGTCAAAATAATTCACTATAAATTCAAGTTGCGACTTAGACAATAAACCATTAGTCCCCATATTAAAAGAATAGCCAAGTTTATTCTTTATTGCCTCAGTTCTGGTATAATCAACACATTTTTTAATAAAATCCCAGGCGAGAGTTGGTTCGCCGTCTCCATGAAAGTTTACTCCAACCACTTTAGTTTTTTGTTTGAGAGCATTGCTTATTACAAAATCAATCGCAGCCCTTGCATACTCCCATTTCATATAATTTGGAGAACTTCCACCATCACTAAAACAATAAACACATCTTAGATTACAATCAGATGTTGGAAACAAAGTAACATTTGTAGGCTTAAATTCGTCAGAGGGAGTTTTTAGTGTTTTATCTCTTTTCCCATCAATTATTTGATTTTGTTTTAAGATATTTAAAACATTTTCAGGCATTGCTCCTACAGAAACATTCCCACCATTTTTAAGTTCAGATATCAATTTAACTAAACTACTATTTACTAAGAACACTTTCTTTTTCAAAGGTGAATAAAGAATGAACTTTTCCCCATAAGGTACAAAGAACAATTCAGTAGTAAGTTCCATTTGTTAGACCTCTTCAAAGAACATTATGTTATTATACATGCGCATGTACAACAGCAATAATCACTTATACAATTATTACCTACACAACTACATATTTCACTATAGTCATTACTACAAAAATCACCGTAACAAGAACAACCAAAAGATGCTTCAAGCTGACTTTTTTCTTTATTATCTGCTGAATTAGAAATGATCTCAACACCTACATATATCTCTGGCTCTGATTTTTTCTCACTTAAGTAATCTATACTTTTACCCAGAACACTTTGCTTCATTGCTTCGTAGTCCAGCTTCTTTGCTGATCTCATCTCTTCTGAGACATAACCTCTAACTACTGTAAAGTCTATGCTGCCAAGTTCTTTGCTTTTATCATACAGGGTGTTCAAAGTGGTTACAACATCTTTGAACAACTTTTGTTCTAGTTTTGCTTGATACATTTTGCAACTCTCTAAACAGCTTTAAGATTAGTTTTCCTATCAAGGAAACGTGGGCTTTTCAGTAACGTATCATCAGATCTACGCACTTTCAAAGCACATAGCCTTTTCAACACAACCCGTTGATAGTAAAACATTTTCTCCATGTTTAGCCACCTCTGACTAACACAATTTAGTATGTCAAAACTTAATATATATCCTCGGTTGAGTCCAACTCAACCATTTGGTTGATTTTTTAGGATTTCACAGAAAGATTTATATAGCTAAAAAACATCCATTTTATACAATGAAAGTGAATCTTCCTTTGCCTTCCTTAGGTGGACAATCTGTAAAAGAGCACATTATCTCTATCTTAAGTTCTGACTATCCGCTTTCTCTTAAGAGAATACACCCTATACTAAAAACAAGGTTTGCTTTGGGTGTAACAAACCAAGCAGTGCATAAAGCTTTAAACCAAATGGTGGAAGAAGGCATACTTGAAAAAAAGAATAGAGATTATTTAATAAGCAAATCATGGATAAAAGAATTAAAGAGTTTTACTAAAAGATTAGAACTAAATTACATCAAAAAAAGAAAACTTCCAGATAAGGATTTTCCAACAGTTGTCTCTTTCAAACATCTTAGAGAGATGTATGAGTTCTTCTTGAATGCATTAATTAACCGAACCTTTTGCAAAGACAAAAAAAGGATAGTTTGTTTCCTTGGGTTGTCTATGTGGAACCCCATGGTAGCAACAAAAGAGCAAGTGCCAAAGGTTTTCAAATTAACAAAACTCAACACAGTTTATGTTGTTGCAAAAAGCCATACTTTCTTTGACAACATACTAAAGAGATTTTGGCATACAATAGGGATGAAAGTAGCTATTGGCAAGGACTGTGTAACGAACCATGACTGTGTTGTGATAGGAGATTATGTTTTTGAAGTTTATTACGGTGAAAACCTAAGAGAACACATGGATGACTTACACAAAAAAACAAGATCTCTGCTTGATTTGGATATCAAAGAACTATGGGACAAGTATTTCTACATGGATTCAAATATAAAAGTTTTAATAAACAAGGACAAAGAGATTGCAGACAGAATGAGAAGATATACTTTAGGTTTTTTCAAAGAAAACGAGTTGCCAAATTACAATAAAAAAATAGCAAATAAACCAAAACCTTTATAAACCTCCCCTCTTCCCCTTAACATTAATTCTTATCTTCTAAATAAGAACTAGGAGGAAGGTAAAGTGGCATCCATTAAGAAAGGAGATTTCGTCGAAGTCGAGTACACAGGCATGATCAAAGAAGGCAATGAAGTCTTCGATACAACTAGTGAAGAAGTTGCAAAGAAAGAAGAGATTGCACAGGAGGGCATGAGTTACGGCCCTGTAACTATCTGCATAGGTGAAGGTCATTTAGTAAAAGGACTAGATGATGAATTAGAAGGCAAAGAAACAGGCCAGGAATACACAATTGAGTTAGCACCAGAAAACGCTTTTGGAAAAAAGAATGCAAAGATGCTTAAGCTTGTCAACACAAACATTTTCCTTAAACAAAACATCAAGCCAACACCTGGATTACAGGTTAATATTGACGGCGTATTAGGCACAATCAGAAGTGTAGCAGGCGGAAGAACTATTGTTGACTTTAATCATCCTTTATCAGGCAAAGAAATCATCTATAAAATCAAACCGAATAAAGTATTGACAGATGATATTGAAAAAATCAAATCTTTCCTAGAATTACAATTAAACACAAAGGACATAGAAGTAAAAAAAGAGGACACTAAAACCAAAATCGAGTACAAGCAAGACATACCAAAAGAGGTCTTAGAACAGCTTGGAAAAAAGCTTAAAGATTTAGTACCTTCCGTCGGTGAACTGGTGTGGACTAAACTTTAATAAGATTTAAATATGAGTATACTTATAATTCAGTTATCAAAGGATGCGAGAGGTGTTTTATATGGAAGAAAATTTTGTCCCGTCAGCAGGACCAGTTTATCAAGAGGCTAGACAACCTGAGGAACCTCAACAACCAGAACCGATTGTTGAGCAAAAACTTCCTGAGGAGCCCCAACAACCAGAGCCAGTTGTTCAGCAACAGCCTGAAATAAGGCAACACATTGAAAAAGAGGAAGTTATGTTAGACGAAGAATTGGAAGGCATGCTTTCCCTACAAAAAGCCAAGATCAAGGTTATAGGTGCAGGTGGTGGAGGCAATAACACTATCAACCGTATTACAGAAGTGGGTGTTGAAGGTGCTGAAACTATTGCAATCAATACAGATGCTCAAGATTTATTATACACAACAGCAAACAAAAAAATCCTAATCGGAAAAGACATCACATCCGGTCTTGGTGCAGGCTCTATACCTAAGATAGGTGAAGATGCTGCACGTGAAAACGAGATGGATATAAAGAAATCCATTGTAGGAGCTGACATGGTTTTTGTGACCTGCGGTTTAGGCGGAGGTACAGGTACAGGATCAGCGCCTGTGATTGCAGAGGTTGCAAAGAAACAAGGTGCATTGACTGTAGCGATTGTAACTATCCCTTTCAATATTGAAGGTCAAAGAAGATATGAAAACGCAATGATGGGCTTAGAAAAACTAAGCGACATTGTTGATACATTGATTGTCATACCAAATGATAAATTATTGGAGCTTGCTCCGGATTTACCGTTGCACACAGCTTTCAAGGTTGCAGATGAGATACTGACAAATGCTGTTAAAGGCATTTCAGAGCTTGTAACAAAAGCAGGTTTGGTTAACCTTGACTTCGCTGACATAAGAGCAGTCATGGGTAACGGCGGAGTTGCTTTAATAGGTGTAGGTGAATCCGATTCAGAGAACAGAGCAACTGAAGCTGTTGAAAAAGCCATTAACAATCCTTTATTGGATGTAGACATTGGCGGTGCTAACGGCGCTCTGATAAATATTTCAGGCGGCCCTGATATGACTTTAGATGAAGCAAGAAAAGTTGTTGAATCAATCTCAAGCAAACTTGACCCTGAAGCAAGGATTATCTGGGGTGCGCAGATCTATAAAGATTTCGAGAACACCATCAGGACAATGCTGATTGTAACTGGTGTACAATCTTCACAGATTTTCGGAGCTGGAAGAAAGGTTTCAGATAAAAAGAAGAAAGAGATACAAGGTGAACTGGGTATAGAATTCCTAGATTAAGATGAACGTAAAACATGGTTTGATTAGGTTTAAAGGATTTGTAAGGGAGTGCAGAAGAGTACTCAAGATCACTAAGAAACCAAGTAGTGAGGAATTTAAGACTATAGTTAAAGTATCTGGATTAGGTATGGCTATTATCGGAATTATTGGTTTCATTATTCAGATGATCAAACAATTGATGTTTTAAAAAAGAGGTGAAAAAGTAAATGGCCAAATCAACCACAATTTATGCGTTGCGTACTACTGCTAACAGGGAAGACCAGGTTATGGATTTCGTAACTAGCAATGCGCAGAAAAAAAAGCTAGAAGTTTATTCTATAATTAGGCCGCATGGTATGCGAGGTTATATCTTTTTAGAAGCAGGCTCAAGAACAGATGCTGAGCAAGCTGCATTCAATGTACCTTATGCTAGAGGCATATTACCAAAAGCAGTAGATTATACTGAGATTGAACACATGCTTGAACAAGTAAAAAGAGAAATCAATATCAGGAAAAATGATATTGCAGAGATCATCAGCGGCCCTTTCAAACGTGAGAAATGCAAAATCACACGAATAGACAAGACTAAAGAAGAAGTGGTTGTTGAACTCTTAGAGAGCGCAGTTCCTATCCCAATCACAGTAAAGATGGACGCTGTAAAAGTAATCAGAAGAGAGACAGAGGATAAGGAAGAGTAACCAACGGAGAAACAAGTTCTCCTAGTTTATGAAAAATAAAACACATTTTCATAACCTTTATAAATAACCCTCAAATTCTCGATATAACATGGTTAAACAAACAGTAGAGGCATTAATAGAAGGAGGCAAAGCTACAGCAGCTCCTCCGCTAGGGCCAGCATTAGGGCCTTTAGGAGTGAATATTGGGCAGATTGTAGCAGATATAAACAAAAAAACCGCTGACTTCAAAGGCATGCAAGTTCCTGTTAAAGTCATTGTAGATTCTGAGACTAAGAAGCATGAGATTACTGTTGGAACTCCGCCTGCATCTGCTTTAATAAAAAAAGAAGCAGGTGTAGATAAAGGTGCTTCAAACCCCTTAACTGATAAGATTGCTGACCTTAAGATTGAGCAGATTATTAAGATTGCTAAGATGAAATCTGATTCTTTACTAGGTAAAACAAATATTGAGAAAGCTAAAGAGATTATTGGAACATGTAATTCTATGGGTATACTTGTTGAAGGTAAGCCTGCATTTGAAACTATAAAAGCAATTAATGAAGGCCAGTTTGTAGATAAGATCAAAGCTGGAAAGACAGAGTTAAGCGCTGAAGAACTTAAAGAGTTGGAAGAAGAGAAAAAGAAACTAGCTGAAGAGATGGAAAAACGTAAAGAAGAATTTGAAGCTAAGATCAAAGAAATAATGGAAGCAATGAAAGGTAAACCTGCATCTGAGATTAAAGCTAAACTAGTTGAAGCAGAAATCCCAAGCCCAATGATCAAAGAAGCAATTGCAACAATCGCGCCAGCACCTGCAGCAGAAGGAG
>CAZJZJ010000047.1:0-10924 GCA_964550525.1 uncultured Methanosarcinales archaeon | reverse complement strand
ACCACAACACTTAAATAACATAACTAGTTCTGGCAGCTAAAAACATTTGGAGTTGATATATATGCCAGTAAAACAAGGTAGTAAAGTTAAGGTTGATTATACAGGAACTTTAGATGATGGTACTGTTTTTGATTCATCTACACATGGAGATCATTCTCATCCTTTAGAGTTTGAAGTTGGTGCAGGTAAAGTTATCAAAGGTTTTGATAATGCAGTGAAGGGTATGGAGAAAGGCGAAGAAAAAGAGTTCAAGCTTACACCTAAAGAAGCTTACGGAGATAGAAATCCAGACCTTGTTAAGAAGATGCCTAAAGACAAACTACCTCCAGAAGCAAAAAAAGGCAGCACCATGCTAATGCAGCTTCCAAATGGAATGCAGATGCCTGTAAAGATAGTAGAAATGGATGACAAAGAAGCAACCATTGATTTGAATCATCCTTTGGCAGGCAAGAATCTTACGTTTAAGATTAAAGTAGTGGATTATTCTTAATATTTTTTCTATTTTCTTTTTTGTTTCTTTTACACCACAATATTTATTAATCCCATAGATATTCTCCCCTATGAGGGGGTTGTATGACATCAAGTATTATGTTTCTTGGGACTGCAGGTGACAGTTTTGTAGTTAGCAAACAATTAAGATCTTCTGCTGGGATTATTGTTAGAAGTGGCGACAACCAGTTCCATATAGATCCAGGACCTGGTTCTTTGGTAAGGGCTAAAGAGTTTGATGTTAATCTAAGAGCAAACACTGCAATAATTGCTACACATAAACATCTAGGGCATTGTAATGATGTAAACGCAGTAATCGATGCTATGACTTATTCAGGTTTTGATAAGAAAGGTGTCCTAATAACAAACCAAACCGTAGTTAATGGTACAGCAGATATGATACCTTATCTTACAAAGTATCATGCAGGTTGTGTAGAAAGGATTGTAATAGTAGAACCTGGTAAAAGAGTAGGTATACAAGATGTAGAAATTACTGCATGTCCAGCAAAACATTCTGACCCTCACGGCTTTGGCATTAAGATGTTTACAAGGGACTTTGTGTTAGGCTATACAGGGGATACAGCTTATACAGCTGAACTTGGTGAAGCATACAAAGGCACAGATATATTGATAATGAATGTATCTCATCCAAGCGGGATTAAGGGCAAAGATGAGATGAACACAGATGATGCAATCAAGCTTATTAAAAAAGTCAACCCAAGATTAGCAATAATCACGCATTTTGGCTTGAAGATGCTTAAAGCAGACCCCATCTACGAAGCAAGAATAATCCAACGTGAAACAGGTATCCAAGTTATAGCTGCAAAAGATGGTATGGTGATTAATCCAGTATCTTATTCTGCAAAATCAAAACAAAAAACACTTCTAAGTTTAGGTGCAGCAGAGGAAGACATCAAAGCTATGGAAGCATTGGAAAGCACAAAAGAAGAACAAGGATAAGATATTACAATAAGTACACTACAACCCAACCAACTAAACAGCCAGCGCTTAAAAACGGCATCGCTGGGTAAAAACGATCTTCTTTACTTTTTGTTAACAGCAAGAACAAAGCTATAGTCACAAATGCAGGGATGATTAAAGCTTTAAGAAAACCCACTGATTTCATTACAACGCCTGCAAAGATTAATGGGAAACCAATATCACCGCCACCAAGGATTGCGTTTTTTACTTTGACAATCTTGGTTTTTGTTTTCTTTGTTCTTACTGTTTTCTCTGCTTTAGCCTTTTTACCCCTTTCATAAGGGATAAACAAGCCTGCAAAAAGTTTTGTTTCTGATTGAAATGTAGCTAAAGTTACCATGTGCTTGATTTTCCAGACTGCAATCATATCATAGATAGAGATTATGCCAAGCAGCATGAATGCAGCAAAGAGATTCATTATAGGCACGAATATTGCAGCAAGTCCGCCGTAAATAAATATTTCAGTGAAATTGTGTACATAGACGTTTGGCTTTAAGATTTTATACAAAGCCAAAACAAGTGCCAAAAACAAAGCCACTAAATCAGAGATAAAAGCTGCAAAAGCTATAGTCAAAGTAAGCCAGACTGAAATAAAAAACCATAATTTCCATAATCTTACTTTCCTAAATTTGATTAAAAGCAAAGCAAGCAAAGTACCGATAATAATTGCAACAAAAATATACGCATAAGAGCTAGATTCTTCAACTTCAGGCCGTTCTGTTTCAAAAGGCAGCTTATCCCAAGTCAACTCACCTGTTTCTACATCAACAGGACCCAAATACTCGTTTACAACAGCTAACCCAACTACCTGCGAGAACACAAATACCATCAATAGAATCAAGGTAATCTTAAGTGTATGTTTCATAAGCAGAAAATTAGCAGTTAATTTTATAAATGTTGTTGTTTTCCAGGGATTATGAAGATTCTAAACACAGTAAAACTAAATGTATTCTGTAAAGAAGAGGAAAACAAAGAAAAACTAAAAGAAAAACTCATTTCTTTAGTTCCATTTAATATGGAAGATGAGAAAGTAAAACTAATGGAGGACACAGCAATTGGTTTCAATGAAAAGAAAATCAAGATATATGAGATAACCTTAGAGAAAACGAGACACACTAACGCATTCTTAAAACATCTACAAGAATTGCTTAATCAAAAACAAAAAGAATTACTATTAAGGCAAGCAGAATCTAGGTTGGATGAAGAATATAATTTTTTTATTCGATTGGATAAAGAAAAGTTCCTAAACAACGAGATCTTTATTACAGATTCAGGCAATTGTTTCCATATTAAGATGAATATTGCATGTTTCCCTAGGAAGAGAGATTTGGCTTTAGATATAGTAAAAAATGTCTTCAAAAACAGTTAAATTTATATAACCTATAAAAATAAACAAGAACGGTATAAACATGAAAATCGCAATTGCTTCTGACCACGGCGGGTATAAGCTTAAAGAATATATAAAGACACTTCTAAAAGACCACGATGTAACTGACCTAGGTACTGATTCAGAGGATTCTGTAGATTATCCAGATTATGGAGTTAAGGTTGCTGAAGCTGTGGCAAAAGGCAAATTCGAGCGAGGAATACTTATCTGTGGTACAGGTTTAGGCATGTCAATGGTGGCAAACAAGGTTCCTGGAATAAGAGCAACACTTTGCCATGATAAATTTACTGCAAAGATGTCAAGGAAACACAATAACTCAAATATCCTGGTAATGGGTGGTAGAGTTCTCAACAATGACCAAGCTAAAGAAGTAGTTGAAACCTGGCTAAACACAGATTTTGAAGGTGACAGGCATCAAAGAAGATTAGATAAGATAACTAAAATAGAAAAAAGGTACACAAGATGAATCTCCTAATTGCTCCATCAATACTATCAGCAGATTTCAGTAAGCTAGAAGATGAAATCAAGTCAGTTAAAACTGCTGATATACTACATATTGACGTAATGGATGGGCACTTTGTACCTAATATTACAATTGGTCCTTGTGTAATCAAATGGATAAAATCCGAAATGCCTTTAGACGTGCATCTAATGATAAAGAACCCACAGAAGTTTATAGAAGCATTTGTAAAGGCAGGTGCCAATAGCATAACAGTGCATGCTGAAGAATGCAAGAACCTAAAAAAGACCATTGGTTTAATAAGACTTCAAGGTGTAAAAGCAGGTGTATCATTAAACCCTAACACTCCTTTGTCAAAGATTAAACATATTTTAGATGATGTGGACATTGTACTGATTATGAGTGTTTACCCTGGGTTTGCTGGACAGAAATTTATTGAAGATGTTTTGCCAAAGATCAAGCAATTAAGAGAATTAAAACCCATGTTAAATATCCAAGTTGATGGTGGTATAACTTCTGAGACTGCACCTTTGGCAGTAGCAGCTGGAGCAAATATTCTAGTAGCAGGTTCTGCTATATTTAAACAAAAAAACAGAAAAAAAGCTATTGCTGAGCTAAGAGAAAGTGTTGAATACTCTCTTCCAATATAGAGGGTTTAATCGAAAGTTTTATAAAGTTCTTAGCCAATTATTAAAGCATGGTTATAGATCATAATACAGCTAATTCAAAGAATCCTACAAAAGATCAATGTGAAAGGCTTTTAGTGGCTCATTTCAGAGTTAAGTATATTGATGTTCTCCATCTTAAATTATTCTATAGGTATTTACATGAATGGATGAAACTTAAACGATGGACTTGTATATATGAAGGAGATGAAACAAAGGGTTCAGATAGGCATGAACCATTTTATCTGCAAAGAAATGATATTTATCAAAGAAGGATCTACAGAATATGGTGGAGAATGGAGAATTTCCCTGATAGAAAAGCAAATAGATTCTATAGATACAGAATGGATGTAGACTACTACTGCAGGTATATTCAGGATATAGATATTATGCATGAAGGCAAAAAGATAAAAGTACAGAAAGGTCAGTGTGAGGTAACAGTAAGGGCATGGGTTGAACTTGATTACCTACAAGCCTGGAAAAAACATTGGCTGCTTAAACATCTGAAGGATTTGGTTACAAAAAGAGTTATTGAATCCATACTTGATGTAAAGAAAAGAGAGCTATACAGAGATATATATGAGTTTCAGGGAACCATGAAAAGGATATTAAGATTAAAAGGATTCTTACCAAAACTAGACTTAGAGACCTGGCATACTCAACGTGGATATAGGCCATAAAAAGTAAACTTTTTTAAATAAGAACTTTCTCTCCAGATACATGCCTCCGTAGCATAGTAGCTATTGCGTGGGACTTGTACGGTTTATTCCTGGAAATCCCAAGGTCGCGGGTGCAACTCCCGTCGGAGGCTTTTCACAGCCAAAATGAACATTATCCTAATAGGCCCACCTGGGGCAGGAAAAGGCACTATTGCACAAGCTCTGCAGAAAGAATTCTCTCTGCCACAGATTTCTACAGGAGATTTAATTAGAGCTGAGATTAAAGCACAAACAGAACTTGGAAAAAAGGTAATGGAATTTGTTAATAATGGCAAACTTGCTCCAGACAATCTGATTATAGAGCTTACCCAGAATAGACTTAAACAAAAGGATTGTAAGGAGGGTTTTATTCTTGACGGTTTTCCTAGGACTCTAAACCAAGCAAGGGCTATAACTACTGCAAACGTACAGATAGATTATGTACTTAATCTGAAAGTTTCAAAGGAGACTATACTTAAAAGATTATCTAACCGAAGACAGTGTAAGCATTGCGGAAATGTCTTTAATATTTTAACCAAGCAACCTAAGAAAAAAGGAGTATGTGATAAATGTGGCGGTGAACTCTATCAAAGAGAAGACGACAAGCCTGAAACCATCAAGCAAAGGATCAATGTATACATAAAAGAAACAAAACCCGTTATTAATTATTATAAAGAAAAAGGGCTTCTTCTTAATGTTAATGCAGATACAACCATTGATGGATTAGTTGAAGCTGCAAGAAAACTTTTAGGAAAATAAACTTTTTATGACAACAGTTGCATAACTCCCTTTATTTAGACTAAAGCTAATCTTAATCTTAAATTTACCTTGATTTAATTCATCCTCTTCTTTATTGCTAATAAATAAATCCTTAACTTCCATAAACATATCCCGGTCAACACCTTCAACACTTAGTTCTGGAAATGACTTAATTATAAAGTCTCGAGAAGTTAACCCTTCTTGTTTTAACAACCCTTTAATTACTCCTTCAATTTCTTTATCTTTAACCTCAGTGCCAAACCCAAAAACAGGTGCCTTTTCTTTTTTTATACCTCTTTTGACCAATATTTCAACTGTTTTATTCCAAAGAAAGGATCGAAAACTATGAACATATAATTTTAATAGTTTAAAAGGGACAATCTTAAGAGCACCAACATAATCGTTTGGTTTGTTTTCCAAATGATTCTTTAGTTTAGTGTTATAGTTTGAATTACTGTTTAATATTAATTTAACTGCATTTTCAAAATCCCCTTTAATAACATTCCTAGCAATATCAACATTATCCTTAGAAAACCTCTGTTCACCAAAGTAATTTGGGATACTTATTACATTCCTATCTACAATCTTCTTCACTTCCTCATCATCCAGGTTCCTTACAACAATCTCAAAAGAATTTCCATCTAAATCACCCAAGGAGACAGGGTTGTCAAGGTAACCAAGGAACTTCAACTCGAGATCTTTTAATACAAGTTTTTCTACTTTTCCCTTATCAATCTTAAAGATGGATATAACCTGTTCTGTAACAGCTTTTCTATCTTTTGTACCAGCAAAACCAATACGTTTAAGTTTGATATTAAGTTTTCTTGCAATAAGCTCAAGAGCCTGGAGAGTGTTATAATTTATTTTCTTCAATAAAAAACAAGCATAGTCTCCGCTATTCTTAAAAGAAAGGTTGCTTATCTCTTCTACAATAAAGTCATCTGGCTTTTGTTTTATTTTATGCATAGAACGGGGGAAAAAAGCAATATTTATAAAATGTTCTAAACTCATAAGAAGCACGCACCTGTAGCCTAGTCTGGATAAAGCAGGCCGATTAGATGTTGCTTAGGGCAAATAGGGCGACAAGTGAATAAAGAATATTCACTCGCTAAAGCCTCCTAAGCTGTAAGTCGGGGGTTCGAAATTCATACAAAGAACGAAAGTCCCCTCAGGTGCGTTTTTTTCTTAAGAAAACTTATTAGAAATTATTTGTTTTAATTTAGGAGTTATTTCTTTAAGATCATAAGTTACTCTTGTAAACGGCTTATTAATTTTGATAATCCTACCAAGATCTATAGGTGTTCCAATTACAACAGCATCGCAATCTGTTTTATTGATTGTTTCCTGTAAATCTGCAATCTGCTGTTCACTATAACCCATTGCAGGCAGTAAAGTGCCAATTTCAGGATACTTCTCAAAAGTTGTTTTAATTTCTCCAACAGCAAAAGGCCTAGGATCAACAAAACTACATCCAAGCTTCTTAGCAGCTACAACTCCTGCACCATATTTCATTTCACCGTGTGTTAAAGTAGGCCCATCTTCTACAACCAAAACCTTTTTACCTTTAATTATTTCAGGATTTTCAACAGTGATAGGAGACTCTGCATCTATAATAACTGCACCAGGATTAAGATTCTTTAAATTACCCCTAAGTCTTTCAATATCTTCTTTATCTGCAGAATCCTCTTTGTTTATAATTAGTATATCTGCCATCCTTGCATTTATCTCGCCAGCATAATAAGAGCTTTCATGCCCAACCCTGTGCGGATCAGCTATTGTTATTAACAGATCTGGTTTATAGAAACATGTATCATTATTACCGCCATCCCATAATATAATATCTCCTTCTTTTTCAGCTTCTTCAATTATTTTCTTATAATCTACACCTGCAAAAATAATATTACCTGTTTTTACATGCGGCTCGTATTCTTCCATCTCTTCAATAGTACAATTATGTTTTTTAATGTCCTCCAATGTCTCAAATCTTTGACAAATCATTTTTGTAAGATCACCATAAGGCATAGGGTGCCTTATTGCAATAACTTTTTTACCCATTTCTTTTAATATTTTAGAAACATATCTTGTAGTCTGGCTTTTCCCACAACCTGTACGCACAGCGCAAACTGCTATCACTGGTTTTTTTGATTTAATCATAGTATTTTCAGGACTAAGTAACATAAAATCTGCGCCTGCCGCATTTACAATCGCACATACATTCCCAACATGATTATAAGAAACATCATGGTATGAAAAAACACCTATATCCACACTATTCTCTTTTATAAGTTTAGGTAATTCTTCCTCTGCAAAAATAGGTATTCCGTCTGGGTAAAGTTTACCTGCTAATTCAGTTGGATACTTTCTGCCTTCTATGTTTGGTATTTGTGTAGCTGTAAATGCCACAACTTCATATTCGTCATTATTCCTAAAGAAAGTATTGAAGTTATGAAAATCTCTTCCTGCAGCACCAATTATAATAATTTTTTTCTTTGACATCTAAATCCCTTATTTCCCTTCCTTTAAAACTGCATGTGCTGCTGCTAACCTTGCTATTGGGACCCTATAAGGAGAACAGCTTACATAATTAAGCCCGATCTTGTGGCAGAACTCTACACTCTTAGGCTCACCACCATGTTCACCACAGATACCAATTTCAAGTTTTGGTTTAGTTTTCCTGCCTAGCTTGATACACATCTCCATTAATTTTCCCACTCCGCTTTGATCAATGGACTGGAACGGATCTTTTTCAAAGATTGCTTTATCAACATACTCAGGGATAAATTTACCTGCATCATCCCTGCTAAAACCAAGTGTAGTCTGTGTTAAGTCATTGGTACCAAAACTCATAAAATCTGCTTCTTTAGCAATCTCATCTGCAGTTACACAAGCTCTAGGCAATTCTATCATTGTACCAATTTTAAAATCAACCTTTCCAACTGCACCTACTTCTTCAGCAACTTTCAAAACAACTTGTTTAAGCTCTTTTAATTCACCAACATGGTTGATCAAAGGAATCTCTATCTCAGGCAAAACCTTTATACCTTCTTTAGAAACCTCAAGTGCAGCTTCAAGTATAGCTCTAGCCTGCATCTCAGCAATCTCAGGATAGGTTATAGCAAGTCTACATCCTCTGTGCCCTAACATAGGGTTAAACTCGTGTAAAGAATGTGCTAATTCCTTAAGCCTTTCAGGAGTTATACCCATCTCAGTTGCTGTTTCTTCAATATCTTTATTTTCTTTAGGCAAGAATTCGTGTAATGGTGGATCAAGCAACCTTATAGTAACTGGCAGTCCATCCATTGCTTTAAAGATACCTACAAAATCTGCTTTTTGCATCGGAAGCAGTTTAACTAAAGCCTTTTTCCTGCCTTCAACATTCTCTGCAAGTATCATCTCTCTTACAGCCTTGATTCTATCGCCTTCAAAAAACATATGTTCAGTTCTTGTAAGACCAATACCTTCAGCACCGAAATCTCTTGCTACTTTACTGTCATGCGGAGTATCAGCATTAGTTCTTACACCTAGTTTCCTGAATTCATCAGCCCAACCCATTAAAGTAGCAAAATCACCACTCATACTAGGGTCAACTACAGGAACTTTTCCTTTAATTACTTCACCTTTACTACCATCTAAAGTAATAAAATCTCCTTCTTTTATTTTTAGGTCGCCTACAGTGAAAAATCCTTGTTTTTCATTTACAGTAATATCACTACAGCCTGCAACACAGCATTTACCCATGCCACGAGCTACAACAGCTGCATGGCTAGTCATACCGCCTCGTGCAGTAAGTATACCTTCTGCAGCATTCATACCCTGGATATCTTCAGGACTTGTCTCTGTTCTTACTAGTATAACTTTCTCACCTTCTTGAGCAAGATCATGCGCTTTTTCAGCTGTAAAAACAACACTACCAACAGCTGCACCTGGACTTGCAGGTAGACCTTTTGCAATAACTTCAGCTTTTTCTTTTGCAACAGGGTCAAGCTGTTTATGCAACAACTGATCTAACTGTTCTGGTTCTACTCTAAGTACAGCTGTTTTCTTATCAATCATACCTTCTTTAACCATTTCAACAGCTATTCTAACTGCTGCATGTGCAGTTCTTTTACCTGTCCTTGTTTGAAGGATGTAAAGCTTGCCTTCTTGGATAGTAAATTCCATATCCTGCATATCTTTATAGTGTTTCTCAATTTTCTTGTAGATATCTACAAGTTGTTTATAGCAATCAGGCATTATCTTATTTAGCTCTTCAATTGACTTAGGTGTTCTTATCCCTGCAACTACATCTTCACCTTGCGCATTCATTAGAAATTCTCCATAGAATCTATTTTCACCTGTTGCAGGATCCCTTGTAAAGTATACCCCTGTTCCAGAGGTATCACCCATATTACCAAATACCATTGTTTGTACATTTACAGCAGTTCCCAGTAGGCCTTTAATATCATTGATTTTCCTATAGGTTATAGCTCTTGGATTATTCCAACTACCAAAAACAGCATCAACTGACATCTGCAGTTGTGCCATTGGATCTGTAGGGAAATCCTTACCTGTTTTTTCCTTAACAAGAGCCTTATATTCTGCTACAACCTCTTTAAGGTCTTCTGCAGTAAGGTCAGTATCATACTCAACACCTTTAGTCTCTTTCTTTTTATCAAGAACATGCTCAAAATCATGGTGTTCTACACTCATAACCACGTTACCAAACATCTGGATAAAACGTCTATAAGAATCCCAACCAAAACGTTCATTATTTGTTTTCTTGATTATAGCCTGTACTGTTTCATCATTTAGCCCAAGATTAAGCACAGTATCCATCATCCCTGGCATAGAAACAGCTGCACCACTTCTCACTGAAAGAAGCAATGGATTCTGCATATCTCCTAATTTCATACCTGTCTTCTCTTCAACCTTTTTAAGGTTCTCTTTAACCTGTTCCATAACCTCTGGCGGATATTGTTTATTTTTTTTGTTATAAGCATCACAAACCTCAGTTGTAAGAGTAAACCCTGGTGGGATAGGCAATCCTAAGCCAGTCATCTCTGCAAGATTAGCACCCTTACCGCCTAAAACAGGCTTCATACTTTGATTACCTTCATCAAATGAATATACATATTTTTTTTTCATGATTATCCCCCCTCGTATTAAGTTTTTTTCATGAATTAGAGATAGTTTATAAAGTTTATTAACTAAGCTTATCCGCCAACATCATACCTCAGAATAGCAGCAATCTTACCTATATCCCGCAGTTGTACTCCTTCTCGTGTTTCTGTAGAAATAATCTTGACAACTGTACCTACTTTCTTAGCTTCTTTCTCAAATCTCTCAATTACAGCATCTTCTAGATCTTCAGAAAGCAATAGAATATCCGCTGCACCCATCTGCAGATGTTTTAAAACTTCATCTTCACCATAGCTCACCATTCCAGGCTTAGATGACAAAGATTCAAAGAATTTACCCATTACCTTTTTCTCATCAGCTACTTCTT
>CAZJZJ010000046.1:0-10935 GCA_964550525.1 uncultured Methanosarcinales archaeon | reverse complement strand
GCGTAGATCTCTTCAGTGCATGCAGCTTCACATTTCTCTTTGTTTACTTTTAGATTCTCCACTAACAAACTCATTACATTCAAACACTCTATACAAAGCTCAAACCCTTTAAGCAACGGCTCTTTAGTCAACTGTAAATCACGATTAAAACCTGAAACCAGATTTCCAATGATATTCTTAACCTGGAATTCATAACTTAACATCACACTATACTTAGCACGCATTAATTCAAGCACATCAAGATTCTTTTTCTGAGGCATGATAGAGCTGCCTGTAGTGAATTCATCAGGTAAAGTAAAAAAACCAAACTCTGCCATTGTGAATAACAATAAATCAGATGAAATCTTGTTTAGATCAAACATAATTTGGCTTAGTGAAGATAAGATAATGCCTTCAAACTTACCACGGCTGTTTTGCACATAAATCGGATTTTCCTGGACTTTATCAAAACCAAGCAGTTCAGCTGTGAACTTCTTGTCTATATCCAGGTTTACACCATAACCTGCAGCACTTCCCAGCGGATTCTGGTTAACTAAATTAAATACACAATCTAATAGCTTAATGTCATCCTCAAAGGTATCAACAAAAGCGCCAGCCCACATATCTACAGAAGAAGGCATGGCTTTTTGCATATGGGTGTAACCAGGTATCTTCATGTCTGGATTATTATGCTGGAATTCTTTGAACTTATGTGTAAGATTCTCTAGTTCATTTTTTACTTCTACTATTTTTTTCTTACAATAAAGCCTTAAAGCAACCTGCACTTGATCATTACGTGAACGGCCGGTGTGTATTTTTTTGCCTAAATCACCTAATTTCTTAACTAAATAATTCTCAATCGCAGTATGGCCATCTTCATCCTCTACTTTTATCTTAAATTTGCCTAATTTATGCAATTGAATTACCTTATTCAGCTCTTTCTCAAGCAAAACAACCTCTTTCTTTTTCAAAACACCAATCTTACCTAGCATTTTTGCATGAGCTATTGAAGCAATACAATCTTGTTCCAATAGCTCGTTATCTAGCAAAAAGTCATTGCCTACTGTAAACTTTTCAATCTCTTTGTTCAACTGGAAGTTTTTTTGCCAGAGTTTCATGTCAATCCCTCATCATGGCTAATCCCAAACATAAGGTTCATGTTTTCTATAGCTTGTGAAGCTGCGCCCTTGAATAGATTATCAATAACAGAGACTATCACTAGCTGATTATTTTCATCAATCTTAAACCCACCTACATGGCAAAATGAAGTTTTAGCAACATCCTTTGTACAGGGTATTTTATCCGCAATTTTTGTAAATGTTCCCTTGTAAAATTTTTTGTAAGCTTGTTTTAGCTCTTCTAAGTTTATTTTATCATTCAAAAAAACATGCGCAGTGCACATTATCCCTGAGAAAGTATTTACTACATGTGGTGTGAATGATATCCCAAAGGGCAGTACATTAGATATTTCTTCTTTATGGAAATGGTCTGTAAGCTTATAAGCGATAATATTGTTCTCATAATCATACTTTTTTTTTGCTTTTTTGCCTCCTCCTGAATATCCACTTATGCAATCAAAAACTGCGTAGTTCACTAAATCCTTGATAGGATAAGTTGCTAAAATACATGCAGTTGCATAACAACCAGGATTTGCTACTAGGTAAGAATGTTTAATCTTATTGCTAAACACTTCAGGAATCCCATAAGTATTTGTCAAGCGATGATCAGCAGTCAGGTCAATCACCTTGCATTTAAGTTTTGGGACTAATAGCTTAGCTTTTCCATGCGGTATGGCTAAGAAAACAACATCCATGTTGTTTAGTTTCTTAATAGAAAAACTTGAAAAAACAAGATTTGTTTTAGGCACGTTCTTTCCTACTTGTGTTGTGCTTGTTACTATCTTAACCTTAGCATATTTATGTTTAGATAATAACTTGATCAAATTCAAGCCAACTAATCCGGAACCACCTACTATTCCTACTTTAATCATTTTTTTCACCTGCGCTAAGCACTGTCTTTGGTTTGTTGACTATAAGTGAAACTGTGGACAAAATCTGCTTATCCTTAACCTTAGTCCAATAAACATTCCAATTAGGGAATTTCATAAACCCATCGCAATTTTTCATGTAAAACAAATTAAAGGTGTTCTCTGGGGTTGCACGCCATATTAGTTGAGGGTATTTCTTTATTAATTTAAGCCAAAGGCTTTTACCTAATCCTGTGCCTTGCCTGAATTTTGCTACTGCAAACTTATCTAAATAAGGCACATTGTTTATTTTCTTTATTATTGCTACACCTTCGTAATCTTTTTGATAAAATATCTCTTTTATTCCATCATCAAAATAACCTTCAACAAGTTTTTTATCAAAAGCATCCTCGATAAGTGTTTTTAATCTTTTTTTGTCTAATAGATCAATATCTTTTGCTGTTTTTATTGAGTGATACTTAAGAAATGTTCCGCTGCCTTTTATTGTAAACAGTTCTTTTAGGATATCTTTCGCCGATATTATGACTGTAGAACAATCTGGCAAATCCTTAAGCAATTCCCTAATCTCATTGATCTTAAGCAGCATCCCACCATTAACATGCGCTATCTCATCTTCACAGGATAAGTTTATGAAAGGTATGACTTGCTTATTTTTGCCAAGAATCCCTCCTGTTTCTGTCAATAATATAAATTTCCGTGGGACAATTGCTTTTACAATAGATTTTGCAGCAGTATCTGCATTTATGTTCAGATGTTTATGATACTCTTTACCTATTGGGCTTATGATTGGTGTAAAATTATTGTCAATTGCTTTTTTGATATTAACTACATCTACATCTTTAACTTCACCTACATACCCATATTCTTCAAGATGGTTACATTCAAAAACATCTTCAACAACTTTAGCAGAGCCTCCGTTTTCAATTATCTTTTCTTTTAGAAGGTTGCTTAATGAACTGAATACCTCTTTAATCACACCGATATCATACTTTGATGTTAAGCGAATTCCGTTGATTTTCTTAGAAAACAACTTCTTGTCAAGTACTGATCCTGCTCCATGTACAATTATTGGATAGATCTCTAATTTATTCAAAAACGCAATATCCTCTGCAATAACATCCATGTTTTTCTCTAGGCTTTGACCGCTTATCTTGATCACAGCAAATTTTTCTTTAGGTAGATTTTTGAATACATCTAAAAATAGTTCAAATTCAGAGTCCTTACCTATTTTCTTCATAAACTCAAGCAACAATTCCTTCACTTGAAATCACCAATTAGCTTTTCAAACATCAGCTGCGCTTTTTCCAATTCTTCTTTAGATACAAATTCATCATTGCAATGTGCTTGTTCTATACTGCCTGCACCAAAAACCACAGTGTTTATCCCTGCTTTATATAACAAAGAAGCTTCTGTCCAGAAATCTGCTTCATAACACTCTGTCTTAAATTCTGTTTTGTTTTCTAGTGGTAATCCAACAAAACAAATATCTGTTTCAACCCCGTCTATACCTTCTATTACCTTGTTAATCTTATTCAAGACAGTTTCCTTATCTTCGTATGTGCGGATAGATACCTTGAATTCACATTTACTGGCAACAATATTACCCTGAATTCCTCCAAATATCTTGCCAATATTAAATCCTAGCTTGTCAAACTCTAGTACTAGCTTAGAAGCTTTAGTTATGGCATTATCTCCTTTTTTTGAAGAGTGTATTGGTTTTGATTTAACTTTCACAACAAATGAATAATATCCTTTATGCTTATTTACAATCTTCAATGAAGTTGGTTCGCATACAATTGCTTTTTTTATCCCTTGCTTGTGTTCTGAATTCAAAAAATATGTTACACCTGAATCAATCTTACCGCATTCTTCATCTACAGTAAACAGTAGCATAAGATTCTTTGGCTTGATTTTTTCAACAGCATTTAGTACACAGTAGATATTGCCTTTTGTATCAGCTGTGCCAAGCCCATATAGCTTTCCAGAGTCTTCAGTCAACTCTGTTGGGCAATATTTCCATTCTCCAGAAGGAGGCACTGTATCCATATGGCAGTTTATTAAAAGATCAGGTTTGCCGAAGATTGCTATTAGGTTGGACTTTTTTTCACTTATTTTTTGTTCAACAATCTTTGCATCTGTATTCTCCTCTAAAAACTTAGTAATAACATTAATTACTTTTCTATAATCCCCTGAATACGAATCAACAAGCAGATCCTTCAATAGTTTCATTTCAACCACGCAAGTTTTTGCTGCATTGTATGCATCTTTATGAAACCATCAGCCTGTTCAGCAGACCAGTTTGCTTTCTGTGCATATGTGGCAATGCTTTCATTAATCATAGAATTTTGTGACTCGATCTCTACAACAGCAATCTTATTTTGTTCAAGCTTAATCTTAACAACACCATTTACTTTTTCTTGTACAGAATCAGTGTAAGCTTCTATATTTTTGACCAATGGCTCATAGTACATCCCGCTGTAGACAAGATCTGACCACATGCTAGATACATAATTGTTAAACATAAGCTGCTTTTTGGTCAGAGTGATCTGTTCAAGCTTTTTATGTGCTTTAATAAGGGTAAGCAAACCAGGAGCTTCAAACATGATATGGCCTTTTATCCCAATAATGCAGTCTCCAGTATAAATCTCACTGCCACATCCGTACTTACCTACGATTTTGTTAAGTTTCTTTAATATCACCAATCCTTTCATACTCTCTTTGTTCAACTTAACAGGAAGCCCATTTTTGAATTCCAAGGAGATGTACTCTGTTCCATTTGTTTTCTGTTTCTTAGTCAACTTATAGGCTTCTGCAGAAGGCTCCTTATTCTGATCAATCTCACTGCCAGAGACAGTTACTCCAAAAACATTCTCATTAATTGAATACTTTTTGTTGCTTTTACTTACTTCAATACTTTTTGATTCTAAAAACTCAATCTCTTGCTCACGAGTTATATCTAGCTCTTTGATCGGACAGATAATCTTGACATCCTTTTTGAGTGTTAAGAAAGCTGAGTCAAACCTTACTTGATCATTACCAACAGAAGTACTCCCATGTGCAACAATATTAGTACTTTCTTTATCAGCGATTTTCAAAACTTCTTGTGCAATTACATACCTATCAGCACACATCAATGGATAATCTCCTTCATACAACCCGTTTAATTTAATCAAATACTGTATTATCTGTTCATATATCTGCTCTTCAGCATGAATGGTGTAATGTTTCTTACTTCCAAGAGCAATCGCTTTCTTTTCAATCAGATTTAGTTCTTCTTCACTGAATCCACCTGTGTCCACTGTTACTGTAACTACCTCGTATCCTTTTTCTTTAAGATGCACCACACAAAAAGTAGTGTCAAGCCCGCCTGAGAATGCAAGTATTACCTTTTTCATCTTAGTTGTCCTCCATTAATTTAACAAGTATTGCCTTCTGTGCGTGCAGCCTGTTTTCAGCTTCTTCGTAAACGAGTGATTTATCTGAATCAATCACTTTATCAGAAACAATCATATTCCTTCTTACTGGCAGACAATGGCTGAAATAAGCATTATTTGTAAGTGCCATCTTCTTTTCATCTACTATCCAATCCTTATATGAATTATGCTCTTCTTGATTGAATTTACCGTACTGTTGTAGAGAACCCCAACTTTTCGCATAGACAAAATCTGCATCCTTAACAGCTTCTTCCATGTTGTGCATTACTTTGAATTCAGCATTGTTCTTTTTGCAGTTCTCTTCCATCTGCTTAAGATAATCCTCATCAAGATCATACCCTGGTGGATTTGCAATCACTACATCCATACCAAACAAACTTGCAATCATACCTGCAGAATTGGCGACAGCAGTATTCAATGGCTTTGGATGGTAAGCCCAAGTTAGTACAAACTTCTTTTTTACTGGGTTGCCTAATTTTTCTTTAATCAATTGCATCATTGCTAAAGCTTGGCAAGGATGACTAATTGTTTCCATATTTACAACTGGCTTAGTCGACCACTTTACCATATTATTCAGGATGGTGTCTTTTTTCTCCTCTTTCCAGTTCTTGAACTTTGGGAAACAGC
Organism: uncultured Methanosarcinales archaeon; assembly: GCA_964550525.1. Lineage (GTDB taxonomy): Archaea > Nanobdellota > Nanobdellia > Woesearchaeales > JANQNQ01 > CAZJZJ01. The sequence continues at coordinate 4,908 of CAZJZJ010000046.1, read as the reverse complement.
GTATAGTTAATATATCTCCGTACTTGCATAACACTTTTGTCGCGTCTTTAAGATGTTCTTCTGCATCTCCATCCATTGTTGCTCCTTCTTCTGTCTCTATGCCCCAAGATGACTTGCCTGGCTCTATACATACACTATGTCCTCCAAGCTGTTCAGCTGCTAAGTCGAAACTTATCTTAGTTCTTGTTGAAGGGTTAAAAAACAATGTAATCAGAGTTTTGCTTTTAAGCTGATTTCCATATTTGTTTTTTTTGAAATTATCAGCTAACTCAATCAATTCATCAAGCTCTTCTTTTGTATGGTTTTCAATTGCAGTAAAATGTTTCATTTTTTCGACCTCCAGTCTAATTAAATTCATCTGCCAAATATTTCTGTTCAAGCTCTTTATTCCATTTCTCATCAAGCAAAGAACGGATTATTTTCTCTTCCCAAACTAAGGCAACGTTAGCTAGTTTTGGAATTAACAAATGCAGGAATTCGTGTGTGTATGTTAATCCAAATATGTCTGTAAAATCATCTACTTTCTGGGTTTCTTCCCATATCTTTTGGATATTTACACAAATCTCTTCTCCTTGGGTGAATCCATATTCTGGATCCTTGTATTTTTTTAGCATATTATCACCTTGATTAGATTTTTATAAAAAAACAAAAAAACTCTAGCAACTAACACAATGAAAGAACTATCTTCTCCTAAACTGGAATAAAGTTGCTGATTTCATGTAAACTCAAAAACAGCAGATAGTATATAAACTTATCGACCAGCTTAGGACAAAAATAAACGCAAATGTCCGAAACAAAACATTTATATAAGAAAACATGTTTCTTAAGAATATGAACACTCAAAAAGCAGTTGAAAACTATATTGCAGAGCATCCTAGTATCAAGGATTGCTTGAAAAAGGGATTAATTAATTACTCAAAGCTATCTCGTTTAATAGCTGACAAACTGAAGATAAAGAAAAAAAGCAGCTTTGATGCAATACTTATTGCATGCAGGCGCTATTATGATAAGATAAAGAAAGAGAAAACCCTTGAAGCAGAGATTATTGATGTTGTCAAAAAGAGTAAATTGGAGATAAAGAATAAAGTAGTTGCTATTGTGATAGAGAAAAAAGCCTATTTTGATAATATACTCACATTGGAAAAAGAAATAAAGAAGAAAAATGAACCATTCCATATTGTAGAGGGCTCAGATAGTTATACAGTTATTACTACTTCAGATTTTCTTGACAAAATAAAAGAATTGTTTAAACACAATATCAAAAAGATTAACACTGATTTAATTGAAATAATAATTAAAAGCCCGCGCCAGATAGAGAGCACACCTGGAGTTATATCTTATTTATATTCATTGTTTGGAGAGAATGGCATAAATATTGTAGAAACAATGAGCTGCTGGACAGACACCATTTTCCTTATAGAACAAAAAGACTTTGAAAAAGTCTCAAAAATACTAAAGATACTATGAAAACCCACTACTATATACCAGCTGAGGACTCTTATTTAATCTTAAAGCAGATCAAACACTATGCCCAGGGTAGTGTTTTAGACATGGGTACTGGTTCAGGTATTCTAGCTAGAGAAGCAGTAAAGTACGCAGATAAAGTAATTGCTGTTGATGTAAATAAGGAACTTATTCAAGAACTAAAAAAACTAAACAAAGACAAAAAAATAACTTACAAACACTCCAACTTGTTTTCAAACATTAAACAAAAATTCAACTTAATCATCTTTAACCCGCCTTATCTACCAAAAGATAAAAGAGAAGCAAAAGAATCTGCACTTACTACAACCGGCGGCAAGAAAGGCTATGAGATTATAGAAAAGTTTTTGAATAATGTGAAGAAATACTTGAAAAAGGATGGAAAAGTGTTATTGCTTTTTTCCTCATTATCCAAAAAATCAAGAATACAACAAATCTTAAAGAAAAACAAACTAAAATTTAAACAAATAGCAAGAAAAGGCCTATTTTTTGAAAAACTGTATGTGTATTTAATACAATGAAAATACCAAAAATAACTCAAATCAAAGAATTTGCTCACGGCCATCGTGGAGTAATCTATACTGGTAAATATAAAAACAAAAAAGTAGCAATAAAAGCTAAACATCCTAAAAGTGAAGCAAGTGGTAGGATGGAGATAGAAGCTAGGACACTTGAAAGACTGCAAAACTACAAAATCGGCCCAAAACTACTTTTCTATACTTCAGATTACTTTGTCTATGAATTCATAGATGGGATTTTCATCAAAGACTACATAGAAAAAAACAAAAAACCAAAAATACAAAAAGTACTCATCCATGTTTTCAATCAATGCTTCCAACTTGACAACCTTGGCATAAACAAAGAAGAGATGCATCATCCTTATAAGCATGTACTCATCACAAAGAAAGATAAAGTTTTCTTAATCGACTTTGAACGTTCAGTTGTGACACAAAAGCCACATAATGTAACTCAATTCTGTCAGTGCATTATGCAGATGAAACCAGAGCTAGAGAAAAAAGGCTTTGACATAAACAAAAGAGCAATTATTAAGGCTGCGAAGGAGTATAAAGATAATATTAGCTTGAAGAAGTTTAAGAGGATCTTGGAGTTGATAGATTGAAAACCTTTAAATAACAGCAATTATTCTCATTTCTAACTTAATTCGGGGGCGATGTGAAAATGGAAAACTTAGAAGATTTTGAATCAAATTGTGCTCTTATTGTTGAGTATATGATGCCTGTAGGCGGAGGTACAAATGTACACTTGACAAGAAAGATAGAATCTTGGGACGATATGCCTGATGGGGAACCTGCTGAACAGTCTCAGATGGATCTTTCTTTGGATCTGTTATTAGATGATTTCAATAATATAAAAACACTTTATAAGATAGATAATGAACCTCATGATACCTTAAGAAAAATTTCTCCAGTAAAAGGAAAAGATTGTCAAATGTATAGTTATCAAGACTTATATCGTACAGAACAAGGCCCTTTGAGAATCGTAAGTGAGGTACTAGTACCTAACAAACGTACTTACGAAGATAAACCCATATATCATTTTAAGCTTAAATTTGAGTTTTCTTCTGAAGAACAAATGCAGACTCTTGGACAAATGATCTATCAAGATCTTTGCAGGAAAAAATTAGAAGGTCGTAAAAATCTATCAGGAGATGACTACCATACCTTAAAAGAGATATACTTCCAAAGAGCAGAACAAAACACTTAAGAATAACTTTAAATACTTCTTTTTCTTTTTTATTTATTATGAACTTCGCACAAAAAGTCCTCCAACTAACTAAAAGAATCCCACGCGGCAAAGTAACGACATACAAAGAGATAGCTAGGGAGCTGAATTCTAAAGCTTACAGAGCTGTAGGCACTGCACTAAAGAATAATAAGAATCCTATAAAAATACCCTGCCACCGTGTAATAAACAGTGATGGAAGTGTTGGTGGATATTCTGGTAAAAAAAACAGTAAAAAGAAAATCAAACTACTACTAAAAGAAGGTGTAAAGATAAAAAACAATAAAATAGAAAAAAAATACTTGTACAGGTTCTAACGTCTCTTTCTGCCTCTTTTACCGCTTGCTTTCTTCTTCTTTTTTGTCTTTTTGATGTCTTTCTCTAAATCAAGCTCATCAAGAAGCTCTTTATACCTGTTTCTAATTGTAACTTCTGTAACACCTGCTACATCTGCTACCTCTCTTTGAGTTCTTTTTTCGCCGTGTATTAAAGCAGAAACATACAAAGCAGCTGCTGCAATACCTGTAGGGCCTCTTCCTGAGGTAAGCTCAGCTTTCTGTGCCTTCTCCAGAATCTCGATTGATTTAGATTGTGTTTCAGCGCTTAACTTCAAAGCAGATGCAAACCTTGCAATATAATCTGCAGGGTTTGAAGGTAGAATTGTAATACCTAATTCACGTGTAATAAACCTATAAGTACGGCCAATCTCTTTCTTCTCAATTCCAGAAGCCTCACTTAGTTCATCTAAGGTTCTAGGTACATCTGCACGCCTGCAAGCAGCGTATAAAGCACCTGCAACCACAGATTCCATGCTTCTACCTCTAACTAATCCACGTTGTACAGCCATTGTATAGATTCTTGCAGCTTCTTCTTCAACAGATTTAGGCAGTTTTAAATAAGAAGAAACTCTTTTAAGTTCAGCTAAAGCTAGTTTAAGGTTTCTTTCAATAGCAGTGCTTATTCTATACTGCCATTTTCTTAATCTAAAGAATTTGTTCCTATCTTTGCTTTTTAGCTTGAAAAGATCACCTTGCTGACCAACCTCTGTGCCTAATCCTTGATCATATTGTGTATAAGTCATAGGTGCGCCAGTTCTACGTTTTCTAGCAGCATCACCAGCTTCAAACTCACGCCATTCCTGGCCAAAGTCTACCATCTTATCTTCAATGACTAATCCGCAATCTTTACAAATAACTTCACCTTTTTCTCTGTTCCAAAAAAGATTGATTCCGCCACATTCCGGGCATTTTTTTACATAAGCCATAGTATCACCTTGATAACATAAATATGTCTGCTTAATGACAAAATTTAAATATTATCTAAACCCCCGTGTCTTTTTATTATAGTCGGATAACTAAATTAACTTTATATAGGGGAAGAAAACATCATTTATAAAGGTTTCGGTTTTCCGTAAAATTTAAAAATAGATTATATCCTTTGTCAGCGGTGATAAACTTGAAAGACCCTATCCCAGAAGAATTGTTTAAGATTTTAGCCTGTCCTATTTGTAAAAAAGACCTTAAATATAATAAAAACAAAACAGAGCTTATTTGCGCTAGTTGCAAGACAAAATATCCTATAAAAGGTGGTATCCCTGTCTTATTGCCTCCAAAAATGCAGTAAAGCTTAAATAGGGCTGTTTTTGGGACTTTAGATTCTTTAATGCCGCGGTGGCACAACCTG
>CAZJZJ010000045.1:0-10977 GCA_964550525.1 uncultured Methanosarcinales archaeon | reverse complement strand
ATGAAAAAACTAGGCATAGCAGACACCAGATCGCACAATCTTTTTGTCGGAGCAAAAAGCTTGACCAAAAGCGTGGGTTTCGCTAAAAACACGCTCAAGCCCACTAATGATTTTGCTGGATGATAATATGACACCAAAAATCGGAATATGTGATACCATGTTCGCACGAGCAGACATGGCAAGATTTGCTTTAGAGGAGTTAGAAAACTCTGAAGCACTTGTAAAAACAGAACGTTACACTGTGCCTGGTGTAAAAGATCTGCCTGTTGCTTGTAAGAAGTTGATTGAAGAGTTTGATTGTGATATAGTTATGGCTTTAGGTATGCCTGGGCCTGAAGAAATTGATAAGATGTGTGCTCATGAAGCTTCTACTGGTTTGATTAAAGCACAGTTAATGACAAATAAGCATATTATTGAGGTTTTTGTGCACGGAGATGAAGGAAAGAATGAGAAAGAGTTGTTTAAGATTGTTAAGAACAGAGTTACAAAGCATACAAGGAATGCGATTGCTTTACTAAAAAGCAAAAACGCTTTACAGAAATACGCTGGCCAAGGCAAAAGACAAGGTCATGCAGATGCAGGTGTGTTGAGATGAGATTCTTCGTATCTATGGACGGAGAGAATTTTGCAGGCATGGTAAACAGATTAGAACATATTGCAGAAGATAAAGGTGGAATTGATCCAGTATTGAATGAAAGAATAAAGAAAAGAATTGAGTTTATCACTCCAACTGAGGAGAAGGATTATCTTGCTAATAAAAAAAAGTATGAAACATTATTAAGAGAATATCCTATACTAGAGAACGATTAAAAGTGAAAAGATGAACAGAAAAACACCAAGCGAAAAAAGAAAACAATTTATGACAGATTTAGAAGAGATAATTAAGATAGAAGATATTAAAGTAGTTAGAAAAGGCAACAACATAATCTTATATGATGAAAATATAAAAAGTATCAAGTATGAGTATGAATTAGTCAATGGTGGAGAAGTGAATATAAAGCCAAAACATTCTGAGAATAAACCAGTGATCTATAAATGTATAGAAGAAGACTTTATTTTCCCTGCGATTGGTGAAAGTATTTATTCTCAATTAATAGGCGAAGAATTTGATGTAACCCATATAGAAAAGAGTATGGATGAAATAAGACAAGCTTTTAATGATAATGTAAGTGAAAAACCAGAGTATTGGACTGAAAAGCTTGATTCTTTGGAGATCGCAAATAATGTTATATTATTCTACAGTAGCCTTAGAGAGATTTTGCCTTCTGATTACAAATTAGAATTAACTAAAGAGGATGAACGTTACGCATTGTACCTATTTAACCAACAGACACCTTTTGCAAAACTAAGGTGTGAACTTAGAAAAGAACACAATGAATGGAATTGTTATTTCCCGATTGTAAATAAAGACGATAATACAGAAAAGATTGCTGTTTTAATGATAGACTCAGAAGAAGTTGAAGATGAGTCAAAAAGAAAAAAACTTGAAGAAGATCATTCAATACTCTATAAAGAAAAGCCATATTATACTTTTGAAGAATTATGGTTTGAGATATGTCTCCTGTTTAAAGACACAGGAATTAGAGACACAATTGTACCTCTTGGTACTCGTTATTGCGATAAACACCTAGGAGATTTCAGGGAAAAGGTTGAAGAGTTCACTACACATATCAAGAACTATAAAGGGTTTTCTTATCAAACAAAAAAAATTGGCGATATCAAAACTATAATGGAGGACGATAAGTATGAATGAAAAACTAGGTTTGGTTGTTAGCGACTATAACGCTGACATAACGCATCTTATGACTAAGATTGCGAAAGAGCATGCAGAGTTTTTAGGCGCAGAAGTAAGTAAAGTGATTAGAGTGCCTGGAGCTTTTGATATACCTTTGGCAGTTAAAAAACTGTTGGAGAGAACAAGTATCAAAGGTGTAGTTACTTTGGGTGCTGTGGTAGAAGGCGATACAGATCACGACAACATTGTTGCACAGAATGCAGCTAGGAAAGTAGCTGATTTAAGTGTAGAGTCTGGTAAACCTGTAAGTTTAGGTGTATCTGGCCCTAAGATGACACATGCAGCTGGAGTTGCTAGAATAGAAGGTTATGCAAAGAGAAGCGTTGAGTCTTGCTTAAAGATGATTAGACGGTTGAAATGAACCAATATCTTAAGCAAGCTATTAACCTTGCATTAAAAGCAAATCCATCTCCGAATCCAAGAGTTGGTTGCGTGATTGTAAAGAAAGGCAGAGTTATTGGTAGTGGTTACCATAGAAAAACAGGAATGCCGCATGCAGAGATTGAAGCTTTAAGAAGCTGCAGGAATGCAAGAGGAGCTGTTATGTTTGTTACTTTAGAGCCTTGCTGTTTTCAAGGAAAAACACCAGCTTGCACAAGAGCAATAATCAAAGCAGGGATTAAGCAAGTAGTAATTGGGATGTTAGACCCTAACCCCAAAGTTAATGGTAGAGGTGTTAGAGAACTTAGACATGCTGGGGTTTATGTGCAAAACATGGATTCTGCTGAATGTAAAGCAATAAACAAAGCTTACATTAAACACATTACAACAGGATTGCCTTATGTCATCTTAAAAGCTGGCATGACTCTAGACGGGAAAATAGCTACAAAAACAGGTGAATCTAAATTCATTACATGTGAGAAATCTCAAGAATACGTGCATCTGATAAGAGCGAATGTTGATGCTGTTCTCGTCGGTATAAATACAGTTTTCAAAGACAACCCAAGACTAAACACTAGGCTAGTTAAAGGCAATAGCCCAATAAAGATAATTGTTGATTCTAATCTTACAATAAATGAAAACAGTAAAGCGCTGAAAAAAGGCACTACAATACTTGCTACACATTATGCCTATGATATGGATAAAGTAAAACGATTCAAAGAAAGAAAAAACATCATACTTCTAAAAATAAAAGAAAAAAATGCAAGAGTTGATTTAACCAATTTAATGATAACTCTAGGTAAAATGGGGATTACATCTATAATGATTGAAGGAGGCGCTGAGATAAATGCTTCTGCTTTAAGAGAAGGACTTGTAGATAAGTTTATGTTTTTCATAGCGCCAAAGATAATGACTGGAAAAGACGGCTTCTCTGTTTTCGGTGGAGAAGGCGTTGATAAACTAGAAGACGTGTTCAAAATAAAGAATATGAAATGCAGGCAGATTGGAGATGATTTGTTGGTTGAGGGGGAGAGATGATCTTCAACACAATCCATGAAGCAATCGAGGACATCAAGAAAGGCAAGTTTATTATTGTGGTGGATGACGAAGACCGTGAGAACGAAGGTGACCTTATGATTGCTGCTGAGAAAATAAGCAAGGAAGCAATCAGTTTTATGTTGAACAATACTTCTGGGATTATATGTATGCCTGTTCATGGCCAGCGATTGGATGAATTGAAGATTCCTAAGATGGTTGCAGAGAATACAGATAATTTTGAAACTCCGTTTACTGTAAGCGTTGATGCAAAGAAAGGTGTAAGTTCAGGTGTATCTGCAGCTGATAGAGCTGTTACAGTGAAAACAATGATTAATCCGCATACAAAACCAGAAGACATAGGCAGGCCAGGACATTTATTTCCATTAAGAGCGCAGCAAGGCGGTGTACTTAAACGTGCAGGACATACAGAAGCTACAGTTGACCTGATGAAACTAGCAAGCATGTATCCTGCAGGTGTAATTGGTGAAGTAATGAATAAAGATGGTACAATGGCAAGATTGCCAGAGTTACTTCAGTTCGCAAAAAAACACGAACTGAAAATAATTACAATTAAAGATCTTATTGAACATAGAAGGAAAACAGAGAAATTAATTAAAAAAGAAGTAGAAGCAACTTTGCCGACGGAGTTTGGAGATTTTAAAGTGATTACTTATAGCAATGTAATTGATAATTACCAGCATATTGCACTAGTTAAAGGAGAAGTAGCAAACAAAGAAAACGTTTTAGTAAGAGTACATTCAGAATGTCTAACTGGAGAGGTTTTCCATTCCAAGAAATGTGATTGCGGAGCGCAGTTTGCAAAAGCTATGGAAATAATCAATAAACAAGGTCAAGGTGTAATCCTTTACATGCGACAAGAAGGTAGAGGTATTGGTTTAGTTAATAAGTTACATGCTTATGCATTGCAGGAAAAAGGCATGGACACTGTTGAAGCAAATGAAGCTTTGGGTTTTAAAGCTGACTTAAGGGATTATGGTATCGGAGCGCAGATATTGGCTGACTTAGGATTAACAACTATTAAACTTTTAACAAACAATCCAAAGAAAATCATTGGATTAAAAGGCTATGGACTTAAGGTTACAGAAAGAGTGCCTATAGAGATAAAACCAACAGAAGAAAGCAAAGACTACCTAAAAACAAAAAAAGAAAAAATGGGGCATTATTTGGATTTGGAATAATGCCTTAACAATCAACGCCTTCGATGCAAAACTCGATTTCTTTGATTGTTTCGATGATTATCTTTACTTGTTTGGTGAATTCTTCTTTTCCGTCGGATGCAATTACATTGATTGTGTATTCACCTGCATCGCCTTCTTCTGTCTGCCATTCACCTTTCTCGTTTACTTTGCCTTCAAAACTAAGTGTAACTTCATCGCCATCTGGATCAGAAGCACTAGCAACCAATTTAACAAGCTCGCCTTCTTTAACATTTAGCGAATCCACACATTCAACTACTGGCTTTCTGTTTACGTCTTCGACAATAATCTTGATTTCTTTTGTTACTATATTAACTCCATCACTTACAGTCATCTTTACAATATGCTCGCCTGCATCTTCAAGAGTAGTGGTGTAAGTATCGTCTGTCATCCAACCTGAAAAACGAACCTCAAGTTCATCTTCTTCAGCGTCTGTTGCTTTATAGGGTATTCTAACTTCTTCGCCTTCTTTAACTGTAAGCTCAGACTGAAGTTCCACAACTGGCCTTTGATTGCCAACCTCAACAATAATCAACATTTCTTTAGTTTTCTCTTGTTTACCATCAGAAGCTGTGATTGTAATCTTATATTCACCAGCATCTCCAGTTGTAGTCTGCCAACTGCCTTCTTCATCAAGAGGAGGAGAGAATGAATACATAAGTTTATCATCGCTTTTAGGATTCAACGCAACAAGGTCGCCTTCTTTTACTGTTAGAGTAGGGAATCCTGTTTCTGCTACTGGCTCTTTTTCAACTTCTTCAGCTGGTGGCGTTTCCTCCTTCTTTTCTTCTTCTTTAGGTTCTTCATGAGGAGTTTCTTCTTTAGGTTCTGGCTCTTCTTCAGGCATCTCGCCTACAATCTCGCTTTTTTTCTTTGAAGTTAACAAAACCTTATCTCCTGGCTTTTCTTCATCTTCAGCCATATCTGCTACAATCTCCTGAAGTTTCTCAAACTGCTCTTCAAACTCATCTTTGTCTTCAGCTACTGGCTCTTCAGACAAATCACAACTTTCACCCTCTTTGACTTCTGTGCCTGGCTTATACTTCTCAAGATACTGGCAACCAGTGCCCAATAAAATAAGAATTACACTCAAAACTAAAACTGTCCTCAATCCATCCCTCATTTTAATACACCTCTATATAGTATTATTGTTCCTAAGACATTGCTTTTATTTAAAGTTTTTGTAATTTATCGACGAGAGATGTAATCGGAAATACGTAGTAAAAATCCAAAGAATTTCACAAACCCAACCATTTATCTATCTCAGCTGCAACGTCTTTTAAATCATCCATTGTCCTTCTCAGGTCTTTTTGCAGCTCCTCTATAAGCATGGTTAATTTATCTACACGCAAGGTATATCTGTTCTTTTCAGGGATAACTATACCCGCCTCTATAAGCTTGTTAATGTGATGCACAACTGTGCCTCTGCTTAGTCCAAGCTTGTCAGCAAGTTCATCGCTGGATATGGGTTTTCTCATCTTTGCACACTTAAGCAATTCAATGAAGATTCTAAAACAAGACTTGTCCTTATCACGAAGATTAAACAAGCCAAGAGAAGTACCCAACCATTGCAGGTCACGGTTTATATTCTTACCACTAGGTTTTTTCAGCGAGATTATGGTGATTTTCTGGGTTGTCCTTATCATACTTTAATGAATATAATACAGAGGTTTTTAAACTTTACTATTAGTAGTTAGGGGCTAGAGATTAGTACTAACTCCTAGCAACTAACTGCTAAGAGGTAATATTTTTATATCATTCAATTATACCAGCAATTATGTTCAAGAAAATACTTGATTTCTTCTCATCAAAGAAAGAGGAAACAGAAGTTGTAAGAGAAGAAGTAGAATTTGATAATATTGAAGAGTGGCTTGAAAAGAAGTCCTCTGTTTTAGTTAAAGAAGTTAATGAGATAATTAGTTCTAGGTATAAACAACTAAACAGTACAATTGAAGATCTTAAGACGAAGATCAAAGCATTGGAGCAGGCAAAAATAAAGAATCCAGAAAAGATAGAGAATAGAATAAAGACTGTTGTAAAAGGTAATAGGGACAATTATGTAAGGCAGATTAATAATTTTGTTCTGAGAGTAAGGATACCTAAAGAAGTAAAATATGATACTGCCCTTGATTTTGTGAAAAGACTTAAAAGAGATATTGATTTTCTAACAAAGAGCACAGAGAAGAGTTATTATACTGCACAACATCTATTTTTTGACAAAGTAGATGCTATTGCAAAAACAATTAAGTTGCTTTATGATCAGATGAAATCTTTTAGTGAACAATTATTGCACAGCAAGTTAAGAGATTTAGAAAAAGTCAAAGAGAAAGTTTCTAGAATAAAGGAAGATATCAAAATAAAAAAGGATAGGAAAGCTAGATTAGAGGAAAACAAGAAAGATATTCAACAATATGAGGAAAACAAAAAAGAGATTGAAGCCAAGATTGAAGGGCTAAAAAAAGGTGAGGAGTATAAAGAGTTGAATGAACTTAAAGCTAAAAAGAATTATGCCAAGAAGCATATTGCTTTACAGAAGGATAAACTTATCCAGTTGTTTTCAAGTTTAGAGCGTCCATTGAGGAAATATCAGAGGATAAATGAAACAGAAGAGAGGTTTATAGAGTACTATCTAGAGAATTCCATTAAAGCGCTTTTAGAGGATAAGCAGTTTAAGATATTAACAGTATTGCATGACATGAAGAAAAGCATAATTAACAATACCCTTGAGTTAAAAGACAAAAAAAGAGACAAGGCATTAGAAACTATTAACAGATTAGATTTAGAATACCTTGAGGGTTTTGTTGATAAGTTAAAAGAGTTAAAAAACAGAAGAGAAGAGATTGACAATATGCTAAGAGTAAACAAGGTTATTTCTAATATTAGCGAGTATGAGTATAGGTTAGAGCATGTTCAGGATAAGATTAATCGGACACAACATGATATTACTTTATTAGAATCTAGCCTTAAAACAGACGACATGCCAAAAATCAAACAAAGATTAAGTGAAAACATACTAAAAGTTATTAATGTAGAAGTTAACATATTATAATAAAAATCCGTAATAAGAGGATTTTTAGGATGCCAGAGTTGGGTACCAACTCTAAGCATAAAAAAGAAAAGATTATTTCTTTTGTTTCTTTCTAGACTTTGACTTTCTTTTCTTCTTGCCTTTCTTTAAAATAAAAAAAGCTTTGCCGCGCTTCCTTAGTTGTTTTTCAAAGTCTTTCATGAATTTTTTTGTACTTTTCTTGAATCTACTATGTAATCTAAATGCCCATACACTAACTACTAAAACAACAACTAGGAATACACTAACAATTATCCAAGTAAGTTTACTAACTCCAAGAACTCCTACTGCTGCGCCTGTAATCTCTTCTTCAGTCTCTTCTATTACTTCTTCAAGTTCTTCGCTAGGCTTAACTTCTGGCTCTATCTCAAAATCAATTTCTGGTTCTTCTTCTTGTTTCTTAGGAGGTTTAATAGAGGGTCTTTCATCTACAAAGTTATAGTTTGTTATTGTCATGTCTGCTTTGTTATCTTCTATCTTATTTAGCTTAACAGCAATATCATCCTTGCCATCTTCATCAAAGTCAATAGATTCAGTCTTTCCTACGTTTAAGATGAATATCAATAGTCTAGACCTTATTCTTAATCTTACTGAATTCCGGTATAACACATCAACTCTAAGAGTATGGTCTTCTCCTTTCACATTAAAAGTAGCTCCTTCTCTACTGCCTAATTGTACGTTAGTCTCTTTTGCTTTACTTATATCAAGTTCAGTTGTGGTTCCACTAACAAAACTACCACCACCTCCGCCACCGCCAGATGGGGCGCCACCACCATCATCAATCTGAGGCGAGTTTATTTTAACATTAGCGCTAGTTGCTAATGTAGTTCTATCACTACCACAACCTGAAACGTCTGAAATAGCGTAAGCTTTGAAAGTATGGTCACCAACTTTTCCTGATGTTGGCCAGTTATAGGTTACTTGTTTTGTTGAATTAGCTACTATTGTATCATCATAATGGACTGTTTCTATTAACTCATCTCCGTCATAGAAACTAACATTATAGCCACCAGTAACATTATATTTAGCTAGATTCCTTATTGATGCTTTAAGTGTGACTTCTGTTCCTTCTGTAACATCTGTGCCTGAAACCTCAAGTAAAGTTGTATCTAATGGATCTTGAACACTAAAGCTTGGGTTGAACGTCAATACACCTACTGGATTACCATTAACATCACTGTATTCTACCTTAAGTACAGGTGAATAATCCTGGCAGGTTTGAGGTGTTAGATTTGCATTTAATTCCTTACTTTCATTAGCATCAAGATCAAAAGTTTGTGCAAAACCAGTTGAAAGCATATCTTCAAGATGAGTCATATTCTTAACTTCAATATTGCCATTACCACCTGTGTTAAAAAAACCAACACCATAGCCAAACTGTTGATTGAATATAATAGGTCCTCCACCACCTTGAGAAGCCTGAATACTTGGGTCTTCAGCTGCAACATCTAGACTAAGGTCTTCTGTAATTTCGCATGTTTCAGTTGTATTATAAGTTATAGTGAAAATGACTTCTCTTTGGTCAATACCTAGGTCAGGGTTACAGTACACTTGATAGGTTGTTATTTTTGGTCCTGTACCTGTAGGAGGGGTTGTTACATTACCAAGAGATCTTTCTAAGTCATTTGTATCAACAGTTAATCCTGCATAATCTGTAAAATTAACCATTACATCACTTTTATCTGGTTCAGGGAAGACACTAACTTGTAATCCAATACCATTATCAGCGTCACAGTATACTGGTTGATTTACTCCGTAACTTAAAGTAGCAACATCATTACTACATGGTGCAGCAAAAACTACGCTTGCCATCAGTAAAAATACAATTCCTAAAATAATGGTTTTCATTAGTTTCATTTTATGCATTCACCACTGTTACGTTTTCTGAATAGGGTAATTGGTCACCCTCATTGCCTACTTTTACAGTTATTGGTAAATCACTGCCTTCATCTGTTGAACTTACACTCCATACTAACCAAACTCCTCCGTTTGTCATGTCAATGGTTTGTAATGAAGCATCATTTAATGTTAGGCTAGGGTCTACTTCTAGTCTTACAGGTATGTCATAATACTTGCTGCTTGTCTTGATAACTTGAGCGTATACATTAAAGTCTGAGTTTGTAGGTATTGAATCCTGGCTAGCTACCCAAATATCAACTACGCCTAGGAAATTATCATCTTCAAAAGACCATACTCTTTGGTTGTCTAGGAACTGGTAGTTGTTAGAGGTATCTTCTTCATTTTCTAGTCTTGGTACATATACCTCTAAGTCAAAGTAACCTTTCTCAGTTGGGTTCCAGCTAAATGTAACTGTTTTTGTTCCATCTTTAGCAAGTGATATATTTTGTGTGCTTACTACTACTCCATCTATCTTAAATTGAACTTCAAAGTCATTCTCACCAATATTTCCCTCGTTTGTTATATCTGCAGTTACATTGATATTATCATTTTCGTATAATGATTGTTTGCTTAATGAGATTGAGTCTACGCTTACACTGTGGTTTTCTGCACCAGGGTTTTCGTAAACTGTGAATTTTACTATCTGTGAATCTTCAAGTTCACCATCACTTACACTAACATTAACATTATACTCTCCTGCTTCCTCTATACCAGGTGTCCATGAGATTACACCAACTGCGCTGATTACCATGCCAGTTGGTTCATCTATTAAGTCATAAATAATGTCATTATTCTCTTCATCATCTACCTGCACATTAAAACTATGAGCTATTTCTTCTGTTAAGTATTGATCATTTATTGTAGCAAGTACAGGTGCGTCGTTTACAAAAGCTACTTCAATCTCTTTGGTTGTTGAATTAACTGAACCATCTGCATCTGTTACAGTCAAAGTAACATCATATGTTCCGTTTTCAGCATATGTATGTGAAACTGTTTCTCCTGAACCAGTTGAGCTGTCACCAAAATTCCATTCCCATGAAACTATTCCATCAAACATTCCATCTGAATCATCTTCAAACTCAACTGCTATGTCTTCAGTAGGGTCATCTGAAATAGTGAAGTCTGCGATAGGTTCTAGATCTGTAACTGTAACCTCAGTTGTACCAGTATTATTATTGTCTTGATTATCTACTACAAGTAATGTAACTGTATAAGTATCATTTTGAAGATAAACAGTCTGGTTTGTAGTACCAGTAGCTTCATATGTACCGTCATTATCAAAGTCCCATGAATAAGACTGAATACCTGATAAATCACTTGATTGTGAACCATTAAAGGTTACAAGGTCACCCTCACTAACTGGCCCACTATTTGTAGCAACAACTGTTGGAGCAACTGTATCTTCAACTTCGATTGTGATTAATTTGCTTACAGAGTTGCTTTCATCATCTGTAGCTGTAATGTTTAAGTCATAGTCTCCAACATCTACATAAGTTTTGTTGGTGATTTCTCCTGAATCAGGATTAATTTCATATTCATCGTTTGCATCAATACTGTAAACAATAGGAGTGCTAAGGTCA
>CAZJZJ010000044.1:0-11190 GCA_964550525.1 uncultured Methanosarcinales archaeon | reverse complement strand
TTAAGATCTTTGTAATCTTTCCATTTACATTAGGCGGAACCAGGATCTTGTGAACAATAATCTCTGTTTCTTGTACAGTCCCTATAACATCTCCGCCTTTAACTTCGTCGCCAACTTTTGCAGTAGGTTTGAAATCAAATTTCTTTTTCTTATCAAGAGCATCTGCAATTAAACCTCTGGTTATAAAATCACCAGATAATTCAGCAAGTACTGGTAATGGACGTGCAATACCATCGTAAATAGATGTTAGTAGTCCAGGACCAAGTTCTACACTTAAAGGAAGACCAGTAGAATCTGCAGGTTCACCTGGTTTAACACCAGTAGTTTCTTCGTAAACCTGGATGATTGCATTATCTCCTTCAAGCTGGATGATCTCTCCAATCAGTTTTTCTTTACCAACCTTAACCACGTCATACATCCTGCTGCCTTTCATGCCATTAGCTGTAACAACAGGACCTGAAATTTTTATTATTTTTCCCATTTTGTATTCCTCACATTTGTTTTTTAATCATATATCTAGATCAATCCCAACAGCTGACCTTATGATGTTTTTCAAGTCGTCTGTGGTACTGAATGCTTTAGGATCATCAGGCAAAGTCACTGCGTTCTTGTACTCTTCTTCGAGTTCAGGAAGCATCTTTGCTATACTGATGTTCACGATTATAAATTCATCTTTTGGAATGTTTTTTATGATCTCTAGGCCTTGTTCACGTGTTTTTACAACATAGCTTTCTTTAATGCCTGCTAATCGCATTCCTGTTGCAAACTCGCTATTGCCCAATACTCTCATATTAACATCCTCCTGATTTCATCAGAGCTGAAACCTGCATCTATGCCTCTGCTTACTATAAACAGATTCTTAAGTTCAGCTTCTTTTTTTAACAAATAAGCAAACAAAGGATAAGGGCCTAATGTGTGATGCATCTCTATATCTTTAACACTTTGCAAATAATAATTATTTAGTTCGCGTTCAAAATTATACATTGATTTATCTTTTTCATAATGATCAAAAGCTGTTTTCAATGCCTCTAGATAAGGCAATCTTACAAAGGATTCAACAAAACCTTTCAAATCCTCTGGCTCAATAAATTCTTTGAATCGTTTAGACATATCTGATTTATTATCAATAAGAAGTGCTTGTTGTTTTTCTTTATCTAAGCCTCTAATCCTGAATTTCAGCATTGCCAGAATATTCATTATATCAACTTTCCTGTTAAGAGTCTCAATAATAATCTTTTTCTCGTAGATCTTAGATTTTGTTACAGTATCAACAAAACTATTAGTTACAAAAGAGTCAAGTGCAACTTCAAATTGTTCTAAAGTTTCATATTCTTTTGAGAATACCTCAACATAAGGAGTTGAACTCATAACAACCTTCATATCTGCCAAAGTTTCTGTTTCTTTTAACTGCCTTAATTTAACTTCATCAATTATACCAACTGGGAACACCATTCCTTCTTCAAGCTCAAGTTTCATTGCTTTAGATTTATAGATCTGTTTAATCACTTTAGCTTCCATGAACATTGCATAGGATTTTAACAAAGATTCAGCTTGTTTAGGGCTTAACTCAACCAATTCATTAAAAGAATGCATGAAAGAAAGTTCAAGCGCAGCATGCACTGTATTAAGTTCTATCTTTTGTAATGCATCAACCTCATCAGCATACTCTGTATCCTTCAAAGAGTTGATAAACTGCTGCAATGAGCTAGCTTCAGTAAGCTCTCTTAACCTAGCTTCATTTACCATATAGTTTGACCTAGCTTGGATTCTTGCACCTGCGTAGATAAAAGGACCAACAGGTGCTACTTTCTTCATTACAAACCCAAAGATTGCAGCTACTCCTACTGCACTTACTCCAAGGATTGTTATTGCTGGATCTACCATTTTATTTGAAAAGTATTTTTGCTACTTTCTCCCTTAATTCGTCTTTTCTTGCCCTGATCGCTGAGTCAAGTGTGAAATCATAAACAACCTCTCCTTGAACAAACTTGATCCCTGCAATTGTTTTGTCAGTTTTCCAAGTTTTTATGCCTTTGAATAATTTTTTCAACGCAACATTACCAACTATTGCTGAATCAACCTTTTTAGGCATCTTCTTCTTGACTAGATCAGCGTATTTCTTTGTTTTAGCTGTATCTTTAGCCTTTTTTTCCGCTTCACTAAACACTTTTTCAATCAGCTCTTCTCTGCTTTTCTCAAACTCTTTCTTTGCTTTTAATGTCTCTTCACTGATGACTTTTGACTTAAGTTTCTTGACTTCTGCTTCTGTATCAGTCTTGTTCCTAGCTTTCATCAGCTCTTTCTTTTTATCTGCTTGAGCTTTGATGTCACTGATTATTTTTTCAGCTTGTTTGTCTAGTTCTGCGATATCTTCATCATACTTTTTTCCAATAGACTCTTTAAGCGAATCTACATTGCCATACACTTCCATCTATATCGCCTCGTTGAATTTAGCGTGTTTCCTCTAATTACCAAAGTAGGGAGGAAATAAAACACACAACTTGTTGCGTGTCTAACCCAATACCCCTAGACCTACTACCAACATAATCAATGCTGCAATAAATCCAAAGATAGCTGGTGTCTCACACTGACCTCCAAACACGATGCTTGGAGCGAATGCGTCTTTGTTCTTGGTACACGATACAATACCTGCGGATGCAACCAGTCCCTGCATGATAGCAGACATAGCTGTAAGAGCTACGATTAGGCCTGCGCCTAACATTGCAAGACCCTGCATTGTTGATACCTCTTTAACACCGCCACCTAGCAATCCTGTGCCCATCATTATCAGCAAAGCTGTAATGAATGCATAGATTGTTTGTGTCTGTGGCAATGCCTGCAAGACCAATGCGTTCTTGAAATACTCTTTCTTTTCTGCTACTGCTGCAGCTCCTGCAACACCTGCTGCTTTCATACCATAAGCACTGCTAATACCTGCTACACCTAGTGCAACAACAGCACCGCTTACAGCCAATACAACACCTAGTGTTACTGCCATTTTTGTTTACCTCCTAGTTATTAGGCGGAAATTACCGTCTGTGCCGTGTATGTCATGTTTGCATGGCAAACATGGCATGGCCAGATGCTTTGGCTTGCGTAGCAAGGCAAAGGCTTAGAGATGCTTGCATCTCCAAGAGAGTTTTGCCGAGCGTGTTTTAGCGAGGCAAAACGTAATAGGAAATTTCTGCCTAACCTCCGATGAATATTTTTTTTCTATCTGCTTTATAAGGCCTGTACATATAACCGCCGCCTTCATAAAACTTTGAAAAAAATTCTAAAAAATGTAATCTAGTTGAATGGATGAACGAGCCAAGGCCGTTCATTGCCATATTGAATAAGTGGCCTACAACAAAAACCAATGCTGCAAGCACTATGCCTACATAAGGCACCATATCTACGACAAGGAATACCATAAAGTTTACTGCAAGTGCAATACCTGCTGTACCTATACCCATTGCAAGCAACCTTGCATATGAAAATGCGTCGCCCATGAAACCGCTGAAATCAAATATTGATAAAATGGATGCAACAGGGCCGCCTGAAACAAAATTAAATGCAAGCTGCATAAGGATTGCTACACCTAATAATGAAAATCCAACGGTAGTTTGTTTTAAAACTAAAAAAGTTATACTAACTAGGAAAACTAGCCAAACTCCTTGGTTCTCAAACGCTGCTTTGTATTGTTTTTGATAACAGTTTTCATAGAATCCTGCGATTAAAGCTACTAATAAGTGCAATACTCCTAGGCCAATAGCTAACCCCATGCCAGGCATTACATCTCTCATTGCATCAAGTACTCCAGGCATTGTGAAACCAAGCTCCTGGAAAAAGTTTCCAAAATAAGACATGAAAAATGCACCAAGGATCATTGTGGAAATACCAAATAAAGAGAGGATTACACCTGTACCTCTTGTAGATTCATTATACTTTCCGCCGTACTTGTACATAAGTAATCCCATTATGACAAGGAAAACTCCGTAAGCGAAATCTGTTAACATGAAACCAAAGAATAATGTGAAAAAGAATGCTAACAACGGAGTTGGATCAAAACTATTGCATTTTGGCGGTGAGTAAAGATTAGTTAGTGCTTCAAAAGGCTTAAGCAGTTTAGGGTTGTTGTAGATAGTTGGACCTTCTGAGGTATCTTCAACTTCCAAATAAAAGTTATCGCAGTTTTCTTTCAACACCTTATGTAGTCTAAATAGATCTTTCTTAGGTATCCATACTTCTACAACAGAATAGCTTGTAGAGGTTGCAACATGACCAAAACCTTCAACCCTGTCCATGATAACCTTTAATTCCTGTACTGCAATTAAAAGCTTTTTTTCATACTGCCCATATACTTTTTCTAGTCTTGATTTAATCTCTTTTTCTTTATCTTCAAAAGAATGGATCTCTTTTTTAAGTTCTGTTATTAATTTAGAAGAAGTTTTGTTTTCATAAGGAACTTCAATATTCTGGAAACCAACCTGGTGTAATGTTTTTTCTACCAAGATTTTTTGTTCTGGATCTGCAAAAATAATTATCAAAGAGATGTTTTTATCTATCTTCTTTGTTGTGATAAGTATCTTTGTTTTTAACTCGTCTTTTATCTTATCTAGACTTGACGTTGTGACCAAGCCTGTGAATACCTTAATGTTATCAGAGGATTTTAGGTCAATAGTTTTTATTTCAGGAAGATAGGTTAAGTTATGGATTATGAATCTGTTTTGATTGGTTTTTTCTTTCATTTCTTCTAATTCTTTTAATCTTTCTCTAAGCTTAGGCTCAATCTCTTCAACATAACCTTTAATCTCTTCAATAAGCTCTGTATCATAATGGGAATTGATCTTATACCTTAAAGGAGGGGTTGGTTTGAAAAATGATTTAACCATGCTTGTTGCTTGTTTAACCTTTTTGTAAGGCTCTAAAGAATCAGTAATAAAGAAAAGTTTGTTTTCCATCTCTTGCAATTCTTTGTATTCTTCTACATAAGGCATCTGCTCAAGCTCTTTTAGTTCTGATTTTTTTAATTGGCAGATCCCTTGTTTGTATAGAAGGTTCAATAGAGGATTAACTTTATCTTTCCTGAGTATTGCTTTTGCATGTACTATTTTTACTGGCCTAAACATTTTTACATTAACTCTTTGAATATTGTATCAACTGCTTTTTTGTTGTTCTTAGTGAACTTTGTTTTCAGCTCTTTTTTGGATTTGTCAAACTGCTTTATTGCTTTTTTTGACTCTTCTTTTGCCTCTTTTTCTGCTGTCTTAAGTGCTTCCTGCTTTGTTTCCTCTAAAGAATCTAAATGCTCTTTTAGCTCTTTCTCAGCTAATGTTTTAGCTTCCTGCACTTTATTATTAGAACTCTCATGAGCCTTAGTAAGCTTTTCTTCTTGTTTTTGTTCAAAACCCCTTAATTCTGAAATTATTTCAGTCATTAAAATCCCCCTTAAGATTTGTTAATTACGGTTGAATCGAGCTAGGGGTCATTTATAAAGCTTTTGTTTTTTATGCGGAAAAACAGGGTTTTTAGCAGGTGTAAGCACAAATTTTATATATCCAAAAAACTTACCCCTTAAGATTGCAGGGGGTGCGTAACATGAAAGTCTCTGAAGCTATGCATAATGTTACCAGAGTGAACTATATGATGACAGCTGCTGAAGCAGCTAAAATAATGGATGCAAAAGTAATTGGTTCTGTTTTGATTGAAAAGGACCGTAAAATTGTAGGAATGATGACAGAACGAGACATTCTACGTAAGATTGTAGCTAAAGGCAGAGACCCTGCTAGCACAGCTGTACACGAAATCATGACTTCTCCATTGATCACAGTAAACTCTGACTCAGATCTAGGTACAGCATCAAGAATCATGGACCAGCATCGAATAAGAAGACTAATTGTCACAGAAGAAGACAAGATAGTAGGAATAATAACTGCACGTAACTTAGCAAAGAACTTAAGGTATGTGATGGGCTCTCGTTTAGCTAGTATTGACAAGTTTATTAACAGAGGCGGGTATGTGAGGTAGAATTATCTTAAAATAACTTCCACTCCTTCATAGACATTATCTTCATCTATAGAGCCAAACATTGTTCTTACTAATCTATTCATTCTATCGATTGAAGCTTCTGCTTGTTGGATTGAAATTCCGTTTTGGTTTAGTGCTGTGATGAGTTCTTGTTTTTTTAGTATAGGTGTTTTTGCTTTTCCATAATGTCTGTAATAAGGGCTTGACCATTTTTTTAGTAAGGGGTCATTGCTTCCCTTAGGAAAACACATCTCACTTATGATTTTAAGCACTTCTAAATCTTGTTGCGCGTTTTTTTGCGCTTCAGGAGAGTTAAAAAGTTCACCTTTGTATAAATCTGTCTCACCATAAATGTTATCTTTGCTGCCTCTCTTAAACTCAAGCCCATACAATTTGTGTGCAATATCCAAGATATCAATTGGACAATAATCAAAATTTGTGCCTGTAGCAATAATTCTTCCATCCGGTTTTGTCCTTGTTAGATAAATCAAAACTGTTTTTCTAGCATAAGGATGTGCTTCATGAGTAATCATTACATCATAACCAGTGTACTCAGGAGGAAGATGTTCAATTTGAGAAACAATTGTGTTTTCTAAATCTACTCCATTACCATTTTTTTTAACATAATCTAAAGCTTGTCCAATTATCCCTGCATGAATATCATTTAGTGTCAATTTTATGCCAGGGCATGTATCAAGTAGATCTTGAACACCTGGTCCAAGAGAACAATGATGATAAAGAACCCTACTGCCCTTAGCAATCTCTACTAAACCTTTTCTACGAGTACCATTCTTTCTATTAATCTCTAGAAAATAACATTGATCATTATTACTTAGCCAAGCCTGTCCAACATGTTCAAGTTCTTCTGGAGTAAATCCACTATAATAAATCGGGACTCCTATTGTTTCTTGATCTACTGATGTTAACACGTTTTCCATACAAAAAAAGAATTAAACCAGGTTTTTAAAGGTTTTTATTACTTCACAGTAACCCTATAACATCAACCATCCTGTTACTATATCCCCATTCGTTGTCGTACCAAGCAATCACTTCTACCATTTCATGGTGTTCTTGGTTGATTGTTCTTGTTAAAAGGCTATCGAAGATACATGAATGTTTATTGCCAACTATGTCAATGGAAACAATTGGGTCTTCAGAATATTCAAGAACACCTTTAAGATGATGCTTAGAAACGTCTTTGAATAATTTGTTTATTTCTTCAGATGTAGGGCTTTTTTCTAACTCGCAAACAAAATCAACAATTGAGCCGTCTGGGATAGGTACTCGCATTGCCATGCCATCTAGCTTTCCTTTTAGTTCAGGAATAACTACTGTTACAGCTTTAGCAGCGCCTGTAGTTGTTGGTACAATTGAATGAGCAGCTGACCTACCTCTTCTTGGATCTTTATGATGAGGACCATCTACTATTCTTTGGTCTGCTGTGTAAGCGTGTACAGTTGTCATAAAACCTACTTTGATTTTATAGTTATCATTAAGTACTTTTACAACAGGAGCAAGGCAATTTGTAGTACAAGAAGCATTACTTATGATATGATGTTTGTCTTTATCGTAATCATGTTCATTCACACCTTTGACTAAAGTGATATCTGCGTCCTTAGCTGGCGCGCTTATCAAAACTTTTTTCGCACCTGCTTTTAGATGCTTTGAAGCACCTTCTCTATCTCTGAAACGTCCAGTAGATTCTACAACTACATCTATTTTCAATTCTTTCCAAGGCAATGTCTCTGGGTCTTTCATAGAATAAACAGAAATCTTTTTCCCATCAATAATTATATGATCATTATCAAAACCTACATCACCTTTAAAGATTCCGTGCGCAGAATCATACTTGAAAAGATAAGCTAACTGTTTTGTATCTGTAAGATCATTTATAGCAATAAAATCTAAATCATCATTATTTATCCCAGCCCTTAGAACAAGTCTGCCAATCCTACCAAAGCCATTTATAGCTACACGTTTCATAGTTTACCTCTTTTTATGAATAATTGGTTAAAGAAGTATATAAAGATTTCTGTTTAGAAAGATTTTTAAAGAAGAATCTTCATAATTAGTATAAAGAGGTGATATTCATGGCAAAAGATAACAAATGGGCATTGATCCTGGGCATTATTAACGTGATATATTTCTTGGTTGCTTGGGGAGTAGGTTGGTTACCAGGCATGACTGGTTGGGTTGATGCTGACAGTTTATTCGCTTTAATAATTGGATTCAACCTGATGATGTTCTATTTCTTAACGAAATAGTTTTTTCTTTTTCTTTTAAGGCACTGCATTCACGCACTCCAATCATCTGGAGGAGAATGATAGTATGATCTGGGGTTTTGAATTAAATCATGATACATTGCTTCTGCATTTCCTATAGGGACTTTAAATAATGCTAACACACCACCCATCCCACAATAACCTTTGGAGCATTCGTTAGATTCTATTCCAAAATCTTTTTGCTCTCTTAGAATTCTCTTTAACCCTCCAGGATCTGCACAGGTTACTAAAGTTGCAATCCGGTAATGCCTACAGTTTTCAAGGAATTCCATACACATTCTTCTACTGTCTTCACTTGGGTTATTAAAAAGATATGTTGGGTTATAGATTATTCCTTCTAAATAACCAGTTGAGCTATCTATTCTTCCTACATTAACTTTTGCAGGTAAGGTTTCATTAGAATATCCACTCTGATTTTGCTCGCAAATGATCTCTGTGTTTAAAACAATATGCAAAGTTCTGTGAGGCCAAGGTAATATCACTCTTTCACATTCAAATTGGAATACTAGTCCCTTTTCTGTTATTCCAATTTCTGGTTTAGTTTCCAGTTCCTGAGCTGCTAACATTGATTCTAGTCTAAGTTGCATTTCTGATTTATTAGTTGTTAATTCTGACCCCATTATTAAAGGAGAATGAGTTAAGAATTAAAAAGTTTGTTTTTTAAGGCACTGCATTCACGCACACTTCTTTCCAGTTATCATTGAAAACTAATCTAATGCATTCTTCTGACATTGCATCTGGAGCTACAACTGGGCAATGCACTTCTGTACCATCTTCTTTGTAGAAAAGTGAGCCAGCACCTTCATCAATACTCACTACACGGGTAAAGCCATCATATGCATATACAGCTGCAACATTTGGGTTATCACAGAAATCACTTGCAGAACAAGCTTCTTCCCATTCCCTTATACATTTTGCTTTTTCTTCACACCAAGTATATCCAGCTGAACCAATACAACCATGCTCATCCCTATCGCCGCCGACTAAAGGAGGCGTTTGTTTACAGCCTAAAGCTAGAACAGACATCAAAACCAATATTAACAAAATCTTCCTCATGAATATCACCTTTTTCTTATTATAGTAGAACTAGTATATAAATGTGTTTTTAGGTTTGAATTAGGTTGAAGTTATGTTTTTTAGGATTACTCTACAGTGATTAAAACCAAAAGATTTATAAACCCACATCAGCTCCTAATTCTAATTGAAATCAGAGGAAACTTTAATGAGAAATAAAAAAAGCATAGACAATATGGATATGGATCGTATGATGAGGTGGGTAGTAAGAGATCTTTCTGCTGAAGGCAACTTAGAGAAGAATATTGCATTGCTTGAGTTTTGTACAACTTATGCTTCTAGGTCATTAATTACTGCTATAAGGCTAATGCAAGATGATAATGAAAATCTTAATAAAAGTGCATATGATTATTCTAATCTTGCAAGTCAGATGTATGATTCTACTAGAAACATGTTAGACGGCGAGATATTTAACTTATTTTATAGTAGGGGTGAAACAGAACATGGTTTTAGAAATGAAATGGACAAAAGGCTTCAGGGATGCTGCCTACAAATTGTACTTGGATACGCATTAGCAAGAACAATTGATTATCACACAGAACATTCATTTAGGTTATCTGAATTAAAAGAACAATACAAAAACGTAGAAAGGAAAAAACTTGATCTTAAAACACACAAGATAGAAGCAAGAGATGGAAAATCTACTTTGATTGAGATGATGGAGGATCAGGAACTTGGTTTCCCATTTTTTCAGAATTTAATGGATGGTTTTGCCAGTAATGAGAAAGATGGCCTACATGTTTTTGACAAGTATAATTTAATAAGCGATGCTTTGAAATATGTTCAAAAGCATTATCATAATATTGAAGTAAAAGAGTAAAAACAAACTTTTTATACCTTCTTCACTTACCCATACATATGCAACTGAAAATAGGCATAGCTGGAACTGGAATAATTAATGAAGAGAGTAAGAAGGCTGCTGAGAAAGCTTTTCAATTAGGTAAACTTATTGTTGAGAAAGGGCATCAATTGGTTACAGGCGCTGGATTAGGTTTGCCTTATGAAGCAGCAAAAGGAGCTAAATCTGTAGGTGGCAAGATTATTGGGGTTAGCCCTGGCAAAGATAAAGAGGATCATCTTGCGCACGGGTTTCATCTTGAACCGTTTGATGAGTTGATATTCACAGGCAGAGGTATTCCTGCGAGAAACTTTGATTTTGTTGCTTTATGTGATGTACTAATTGCAACCAGCGGTAGCTCAGGAACATTGAGTGAGATTGCGTTTGCATTCGCATTAGGAAAAAAGTTAGGGATACTTACAGACACAGGCGGGATTTCCAATCATGTGAAACTAATTCTAGACAAATGCGAGAACAGAAAAAACGCTAAGATTGTTTATGATGATGACATATCAAGTTTACTAAATAAACTGATTAATCTCTAATACAATAAGGATTCCCTACCTCAGGGTGTATCTGCCTATAGAGATCCATTTCTAAAGTAAAACCTGAACATTTCTGCCCATACTGAGAACAAGAATCGCATTTTTCCTTAAGCATGCTGCTTTTGTTTCTTGTACTGTTTAATCTACCACTATTTCTCCAAACGTTTAGTAAGCTATAGCCTTCATTACATATATTGCCTAACTTAAGGAAATGTTTTAACATTGGCGCAACATAAGGTACACAACCGCCTGCAAACAGATCACCATTACTTAGAATATTAAAACGAGTAAAACCATCTGGACCTCCAGTTTTTAGACCGTGGTTTTCCTTTTGTTCATAACTAAGAGAGTTGCGTCTGAGATTGTAGCTATGTGTATGCACTTTTTTGTTTTCAGATGAAGACTTTATTTTTTTAACAAATTCCATGGCAATAGCTAATTC
>CAZJZJ010000043.1:0-11631 GCA_964550525.1 uncultured Methanosarcinales archaeon | reverse complement strand
CTTGACCAAAAGCGTGCGACATTCGCTCGTCAAGCTCGCTCAGTCCCACAAGAAGAAAGGAAGATACCAATTAACGCCGGTTCGAATCCGGCTAGGCTCATTTTTTATTCATTATGTTTCTATTGGTTTTTCTACTAACTACTTTTTCGAATAATAGATTTTGCATACTTTCGCTAACATATTTTTTCCCATCACAGACAGCCTGTATTGCTTTGTATAATTCATCAACAGACTCTTCCATTGAGATAAAACCATTTGCTCCAGAAATAAGACAATCAGAAGCGTGAACTTTTTCATCTAAATGAGAATAAACCAATATTTTCATTTTAGGCGCAGCTTCTTTAATTTGAGCAATATATTCCCTAAACCTAAGCCCATTAGAAACCATCTCCATAATAGTAAGGTCTGGTTGATAGCTATCTACATTAGCCACTACATCATCCATATTAGTTATTCTACTGCATACTTCAAACTCTCCTGTAGAATTCAATATATTCTCAAGAAAATAACCCATAAGAGTTCTTTTTCTATGATTAACAATAAGCACTTTCTTTTTAGGGCCATCGTAAGCTTTTTTGCCTGAATCATTTTTAGTGCCATTACTAACACTGTTGCTAGAACCATTATCATATCCGTTTTCAGCTCCATAAACCTCTCCAGGCGCTGGATTGTATACTGCTTTCATATTAAGGGGTATGGTTTTATCATTTATAAAGGTTGTTGTTACTTTGAAGTAGTTAGAAACAAAAGATTTATAAAGGGCTGGTTATTAATTAAGACCATGAAAAAAGCACTTTTACCCTCACAAAGAAAATGGATAAGTCAACTAGCGGCAGCTACCCCTAACCTAAGACAATTAGTAAGAAATATACAAAGTTTCAAAGAGGATGAGTGCCCAGTTGGAGCAAGCCCAGAGTACGATGGGCCTAGGATTTTCTTATATCCAGACGCAAATATTGAGATCAGGGAGAAAAAAAGCAGATATCTCAATAGATGGGCAAGAGACCACCCTGAAATGGCATATGATGTTTTGCCTATCGTAAAGATCGAGAAAATACCTGGAGGTATTAAGCGAAAATTTCCTAACCTGGTACCAGCAGACATAGCCAGAGGACAGAGATCTCTTGAAAAAAGGTGTGAAGGACTAAACATAGAAGCAAGTAGAGATATTAACTTACTATTTGATGTTATAGTAGAATATTTCAATAGGGAGATGGGAGATATATATGGTCTAGCAGATAGAAACCCACACTTAAGCAATGAAAACCTGGCAAGATTGATGAAATGTAGCATGAAAAGGGATCATTATTATTATCGTTTTGTAAGAAAGGCTATTGAAAATTACAGAAAAGGTAACCCTAACAATTACCTGGCAGACAGGATTCTTACAACCACATCTTTTGGTTTTAATCTAACTAATCCATGGGATAAAAGTGTCATAATCTCGTATGATAGTGATCTGATCGCTATGTTTGATATCTTTTATGAAGAGATATTGCCTAGATATATGGCAAGGACAGCCCTTGAAACAATGGAACACAGAGGAGTAACTAATTATGCTGATAGAGAAAAAGAGTTCTGCGCAGCTGCAAGAGAACATATCAGATGGGCAAGAGACAGCAATGTTACTGATAATATTACTTTAGGCGTATTATACATCCCAGGACAAAAATTTTACACAAGAGAAGTATCATCTGCTTTTGTAAATTTCTTTAATGGGCTAACTAACTATCGCTACGGAAAAAGCGATATGCTCGCTGAAATGGTTAAAACAGGACAAAAGCCAGGAAAGATAATTAAAAGGCTTATGGCTAGAAGAGGATAAGTTTAAAAAAAATGGAAGAATGTATACGAGAATGTAGGCAACTAGGCCCTAAGGACGAGGAATTAGTTGACTTATATGTAACAATACTAAATAAAGGACTAGATGATATTGAGCATATGTATGTTGGTGATACAATTGCTAAAGCTAGAAAGAGATATACTTCTGAATATATTTTGTCTAATCTAGGAGAGAATGGAAAAGAAAGATACATGGGCCATTTCACAAATGATTGTTTAGATGGCATATTAATAGAATCACCTTATGATAAAGAAGTACCTGGATTAACAAAACAGAGAACAGACATAGAATGGGTTGTGGCTTATAAAAGCGGACAAAAAATTGGCAGAAGATTAATCGAAGATTGTATTGGAAGAGCCCGACATAGAGGAGATGATGCTGTTGCATTGGTTGTTTCTGCAGATAATGAAAAGGCTGTAGCGCTTTATAAAAAATTAGAATTCATTGAAAACATGACAATAAAAGAAAAAAATCTTAAGTTTATGATCTATTTCATGGCTGACTGGAAAAGGATATAGTACATTTCTTTTTTTCAAAACATTTTTATACACAAAACCCAACCACACACAAAGAGGTGCTTATCATGAACAAAAAAGAACGTTTTTTTAAAGGTCTTTTCTTGGTTGCATCATTGTATGACTTGATATTAGGCGCTATATTCTTGGCTATGTATAAACAAGTGTATTCTTATTTCAAGATAACTTTACCAACCTATCCAATGTATTTACAGCTATCGGCTGCTTTTGTTTTTGCAATTGGTATTGGATATTATTTCGTGTATAGAAATATGTACAGGAATATTGATTTGGTCAAATTAGGAATAGTCTACAAAGTGGTATACAGCATATTTGCCAGCTATTACTTCTTTATTGGAGTTGCTCATGTGCTGTTCTTCTGGTTTGCAGTGTTTGATGTAGTATTCCTAGTGTTGTTTGTGTGGTTTTTAGTGTATGCAAAGAAGACTAAGAAATAGATTGAAGTCTTCGATAGGTTTAAATAATCCAAGAAACATTTAATAAATATGGCAGATCAAAAAGTAATATCTATTGTATTGTGGGTTTTGATTATTGTAATTGTGTTTTTATCTCCTATTTCTTTATCTAATATGGCAAAATGTTTTTGCGGCGGTTGTTGTAAAGGCTGCCCTGGAGACTGTAATTCAATAGGCGCACCATTTGCAATCTATTACTGGGGTGTAAATAATATTTCTGGCGAAACTGTAAACGAATTCTCTATCCCTGGCTTTATCATAGATTTAGTTGTAGTAGGATTTTTAGCGTTTTTAGTATATAAGAAAGTGTATAAGAAATAAGGTTTTCACTTTTTCTTTCCAACTGTCCCAAGATATATCTTACTGAACTTGCCTAGAAGCCAATATACCAGTGCACCATAGGCAAAAGCAATTACTAATAATCCGATCAATCCTATCGGCAGAAACTTGATGATATCTGAGACAAGCACAGGATCTCCAAATACAAATAAAATAAGATAGAAGAACATAAAAGCAACCACTAACTGCGCACCCATGTAGATGGACACAACATTAAGCCTAAGCTTCTTTGGCATAGCTTCCTTGAATACAGCAGCATAGATGTAAGCAACTATGATCGCCGGCACAAAAGAAGAAGCCGTAGTTGTGATGCCTGTAGTATCAAAATGCAACAATGCTGCAAAACCTTCTATAATTAAAGATACGATTAGATTAAGAACTATAAGCAATCCTGCTAGTATCCACTTGTTAC
This sequence comes from uncultured Methanosarcinales archaeon, assembly GCA_964550525.1. GTDB lineage: Archaea > Nanobdellota > Nanobdellia > Woesearchaeales > JANQNQ01 > CAZJZJ01. Next base: position 8,046 of record CAZJZJ010000043.1, on the reverse strand, counting down.
TGAATCGCTTTTTCTTGATCTTTATCATAGAGAAAAGGAGAAGTCAGCCCCTTATAAATGTTGTGGTTTTTACTATTGAGCAAGAGTTACATTCTGTCCCTCTTCACTTTCTTCAATATCCCATACGCATTCAGCAAAAACTTTTTCCAAGAAGGTAAGTCTGAAAGGTTACTTTTTTCCTAGCTTTTTTAATTTTTTTTGAGCAGAAGGATAAAGCGATCCAAATTTTTTCCTTAATAAGCCAAATACCTCTGTAGAAGAAAGTTTATCTCCAATCTTGACGCCCAAGTCCTTTGCTACTTTTCGTTCATAAGCAATTAAATATCCCTTTGTATTTTTCTTATAATCAGGATGTACACATTCTCCCTTTTGCATATAAGGGCATACTCTACAGATATCATCTTTATATTCTACAACTTCTACGCCTGCTTTTCCTTCAAAGATATCTTCCATAATCTTGACAAGAACACTAACTAAGGCTTTACCATACCTTAGGTGCTTATATTTCTGCTCTCTTGGTGAATGCATAAAGATTCTCAGATGATGAGGGCACAATTTGTAGTACTTTTTTACTTGAGGTCTCTTAGACCCCCTAACCACAATAAAGTATTCAGCCAAAGCTGCAGCAAGAACTCCTTTTTTGCCGAATTTCTTGCTAATCTTATCCATTGTCAAAGCTCCAAGAAAGTATCTTTCCTCAAAGCTTTCTCCAAATTTAGGAATTTTCTTAAGAAATGAGAAAACACCCATACCAATATAGCTTATTATACTAATTTCATTTCCAATGTAATCCTTAATTTTCTTAAGAGACTTTTTTCGAGAATGAATTAAATAAACCTGAGTATAAACTGCAAAACCTTCAACTAATTTTTTATAATCAATTCTTCCTAATGACCGTAAGATTTTATTGTAATCTTTATCAGAGATACCTAATCTTCTACATATCTCGCTTTTTATGAGTTCATTGTAAAGATTCCTGAATAAGGTTTTCTCTTTAACTGAAGTATCTTTATCTAGATCGATATTTACAACAAATCCATGATGACGGATAAATGTAATCTTATTGATTAAAGGAGGAAAAATCTGTTTTAATTGCTTAATCATAATTTTTGATACCTGAGTTTTAATCTCTTTAGCAAGTTTATGTTGATACACATGAGCAACCTCATGGATAGCAGTTCTTTCAGCTAACCAGAATCTTAAAACAGCTTTAGTTACATGATCCATATCTGCGGAAGCGCTTCTAAGATAATAACCAGAGCTCGGTCTAGATATTTTATTGATGTATACGTCTTTATTGTTCTTGGCTAAATCAACCCTATAGAACTTACAGATCTCATCAAGAATATCAATTAAATGTTCATCCTCCTCATAATCCAGTGCATCACAGATATGCCGGAGATAGTCTGAATTAATATACTCAAACTGTTCTCTAAAAGCTACAAGGTTCTCTTTAAAGCATCTCTCGCTTATCTTTCCTTTGATAAAATGCTTAAAAAAAGGATAATTATACAACTCATTTTTTTGCTTAGCTGGAAGAAAATCAAACTTATTTAAGAGTTCTAACTCTCTTTTGGTAAGATGATCGTACCACATCACTTCCCCCTCTTAACCTTCTTCAAAATCCCATACGCTTTCAAACTTTGTTCTTCGTCGATGTAGAGAACGAGTTCGGGGGTGCATGTGACAAGTTCTCTTATATTGATTCCGCCAAGAAGCAATTCACTTGTCACATACGCAATAATCCCCCGTACCTCGTGAGCTTTAGTTGGGAAAAGAAGGCTTAATTCTGAAATCTTTTTACGTTCTTTAATGAGTTTGTCTCTGCCAAGGGCTTGTTTAACAGAAGAGCTGTTTGAAGAGTCTACAATTACTTTCACAGAGCCAGAACCAACAACCACCTTAAGGGTTTCATTTTTGTTATAGTCAATACTATCAACAATTGCTTTGACTTTCTCAACAATTGGCTTGGATTTCTCGTAATCCAGGATAACTATCTCATCCTTTGTGCTTATTTTGATGTCAGAGAATATCTTATTGTCTGTATGGGTTAATAATGGCTCAATATCAAAGCGCCTGATAGTTGCGACTACTGCCTCAATGTTTCTGTCTCTTAGTCCCTCTTCGTTCATGAAAGCCCTTGCCAGGGCTCTGATATTAAGCAGATTTTGAGCATAAGCTGACCTGATTTCAGGGTGTTTCCCAAGGTATTGACGAAAACTCTGCTCTATTTGTGACATATTCTTATTAAATATTGCAGAAGTATATAAACCTTTCTATTTCTGCCATAAAGTTTAAATAGGTGTATTATACCCCAAAGTGTATGAAACATAAGAATACAGCTAAAGTTGGAAGTTGGCGTTAGTTTTTTCTACATAGTTTTACGAGTTTGATTTTTTAATGAGCACAGTTGAAAATCTTACTCGGCTTCGCCTCGGGTTGCCAGCATTAGTTGCTCAAAACACCGCAACTAATGCAAATGCAGGCAACGACAGACTTTCAACTGTGCCTTAAGGTGATATTCATGATAATAATACTAAAAAACAACACAACAAAAAAACAAATTGATTCAATTTTAGAGAAAATCAAGGAACTGGACCTAGAGCCATTGTATTTGCCTGGGACAGAGAGGATTGTAATAGGTGCGATTGGAGATGAAAGAGTGATTGCATCTTTGCACCTAGAAAACTATTCTTTTGTAGAGAGAATAGTGCCTGTGCTAGCACCATATAAGTTGGCTAGCAGGGAGCTTTGCCCTTCTGAGACAATTGTTTCTGTTGGTGAGAACATAATTGGCACACCTAACTTCACTGTAATGGCTGGGCCTTGCTCTGTTGAGAATGAAGAACAGCTCATGGCAACAGCAGCTACTGTAAAAGAATCTGGAGCCCATCTTATTAGAGGCGGTGCATTCAAACCAAGGTCATCTCCTTACTCATTTCAGGGATTAGGTGAAGAAGGATTAAAGCTGTTAAAGAAAGCCAAAGAAAAATACAACATTCCAATTGTAACCGAGGTAATAGATACAGAGCATGTTGAGCTAGTTAGCAAGTACGCAGACATATTGCAAATTGGTTCGAGAAATATGCAGAATTTTAACCTGCTTAAAAAAGTTGGCAAGACAAAAAAGCCTGTTCTTTTAAAGAGAGGTATGTCAGCTTCTATCCAGGAATTTCTTATGAGCGCTGAATATATTATGAGCGAGGGAAACCCAAATGTAATTTTATGCGAGAGAGGTATTAAGACTTTTGAAACTGCCTACAGGAATACATTGGATCTTACTGCGATTCCTATCTTAAAAGAAAAGACACATCTTCCAGTAATCGTTGATCCTTCCCATGCAGTTGGTAATAGAGATTACATCATTGCACTTGCAAAAGCAGCCTTAGTCAGTGGCGCTGACGGAGTATTGGTTGAAGTACATTATGATCCAGAAAAGGCTTTGTGCGATGGAAAACAGTCATTGACTCCTGAGCAGTTTAAGGAGATGATGGGGCAATTGAGAAAGTTATCAAAGATAGAAGGGAAAATCTTAAAATGAAAATCGAGACAATATACAAGGTATTGAATACAACAGTTGATCCAGTGGGGTTTTTTAATAGATTGAGGACTAGTTCTAAGAACGCATTCCTGCTCGAGTCTGCTGATATAATCAAGAAATATGGGGATAAAAGTATAGGATGTGTTGATCCTTGCTTGAAGATAGTGATCAAGCAGGAAAAGTTTACTATTTCTGCTTTGAATAAAGTTGGAAAAAGGTTTTTGGTGCATATTAAAGAGGATTTTGAATTTGTTAATGAACTAAAAGTAGAAAAAAACTGTATAAGTGGGATTATCAAGAAAACCAACCAGGTTATTGATGAAGATTCTAGGTTAAAACAAAAGAGTGTTTTTGACGTTTTAAGGATTATTGCATTCAAACTTAAACCAAGGATTAAACTGGATATCCCTTTCTGCGGTCTTTTCGGAGCTATTAGTTACGATGCTATTGATTATTTTGAGGATCTGCCTAAACAATGTAAATTAGAAAATGAAACTCCTGACATGGAATTCTATTATGCAGATAAGCTTTTTGTAATGGATCATCTACAGAATAAGACTTACTTGATTGCTAACCAGCTTGTTTTTGGTGAAGAAGATAAACAAGAATACTATTCTTACGCTGATGTGATTAGAGATTATGAGAGGGTTTTCAAGGAAACAGCTCAGTCAAAAATCTTACTCGGCTCCGCCTCGCCGTTACCAGCATTGGTTACTCAAAAAACCGTACCCAATGCAAATGCAGGTAACGACAGACTTTTTACTGAGCCCGAAGTTACAACCTCATTATCAGACAAAGAATTTGCAGAGTTAGTAGAAAAACTAAAAAACCATATTATTGAAGGAGACATATTCCAATGCGTGGTTTCACGTACATTCAAGGCAAAGATTACAGAGAATCCATTAGATGTTTACGTTAGGTTAAAAAACATCAACCCTGGACCGTATATGTTCTTTTTTCAGAACGAAGACTATACCTTATTAGGTTCAAGCCCTGAAACTTGTTTGAAAGTAACAGGGGATGATAAAAAAACTGTTGAAATTAAGCCGATTGCAGGCACACTTCCAAGAGGAAGAACTAATGAACTTGATTCAAGGTATGAACTTGATCTTCTTCTCAACAAAAAAGAACTGGCTGAACATTGCATGTTGCTTGATCTAGCAAGGAATGATGTAGCTAAAGTTTCTATCCCTTCTACTAGAGTTACACCAAGTATTCTAAAGATTGAGAAATTCTCGCATGTCCAGCATCTTGTTTCATCTGTACAAGGCACACTTAAGCCAGAACTGGATGCTTTGCACGCTTATATTGCAACAATGAATATGGGCACTTTGACAGGCGCGCCTAAGATTAAAGCAATGGAATTAATCCGAAAGTATGAAAAAGAAAAAAGAGAGTTTTACGGAGGTGCTGTCTGTTATCTTACACCTTACGGTGAGTTTGATTCTTGTATAGTTATCCGAGCTATCACAATAAAAAACAATGTTGCACATGTCAGAGCTGGCGCTGGTATTGTCTATGATTCCGAGCCAATGAAAGAAGCTGAAGAAACAAGGAAAAAAGCTAATGCATGCCTTGCTGCCTTGGGGGTGGAAGAATGAAAATCCTATTTATTGATAATTTTGATTCATTCACTTACAATCTAGTTGATGAATTCAAAAGTAAAGGATGTGAAGTTAAGGTTTATAGGAACAACATTTCTATGGAACAACTAAATAAGATTCTTTCAGATTATAAACCAAAACTAATTGTGCTTTCTCCTGGACCATCCTATCCAAAGGATGCAGGGATTTGTATGCCTTTAATAAAGAAGTATTACAAAAGATTTCCAATCCTGGGTATTTGTCTTGGACATCAATGTTTGATTGAAGCGTTTAACGGAAAAGTTACAAAAGCAGGTAAGCCAGTACATGGAAAGAAATCAGCTGTTGAACATAATGGCAGCAAGGTTTTCTCAGGTATTCCTGCTGTGTTTTACGCAGGAAGGTATCATTCGTTGTATGGCTCAGAAATAGATTCTTTCTTTGAGATAACAGCAACTGCTGAACACACACCCATGGCTATTGAAAACAAAGAGAATAATCTTTACGGGCTGCAGTTTCACCCTGAATCTATCTTAACTGCACAAGGGAGCAGGATTATTGAGAATATATTGGAGGCTGTAAAATGAGTTTTTCGATTATATTGAATAAATTGTGTAATAAGAAAGATCTGGATAGTTCTGAATCTAAAGAATTAATGAGCTCAATAATGGATAAGAAACTAACAGACGCACAAATCGGAGCTGCTTTGATTGCACTCAAGAATAAAGGCGTTAGTGCAGATGAACTTAGTGCTTTTGTTAAAATAATTAGAGAATTTGCTGTAAAAATCAAGCCAAATGTAAAACAGCTAGTAGACACTTGCGGTACAGGCGGAGATAAAAGCAATACTTTCAACATATCTACAGTTAGTGCATTTGTGCTTGCTGGTTGTGGTGTATTTGTTGCAAAACACGGCAACAAAGCTGTATCTTCAAGTTGCGGCAGCGCAGATGTACTTCAAGCATTAGGTGTAAACATCAATATTGCTCCTAAAGATATAGAAAAGTGCATTGAACAAATAGGCATAGGGTTTTTGTTTGCGCAAAAACATCATCCTGCTTTCAAGAACGTAGGTCACATAAGGAAAGAGCTTGGTACAAGGACTGTTTTCAATATGTTAGGGCCTCTACTGAATCCAGCGAATGTAGAAGCGCAGGTAATAGGTGTTTTTAACCCTAAACTTACAGAACTCTACGCAGAAACTTTGAAAAAGATTGGAGTAAAAAGTGCAATGGTAGTGCATGGAGATGGATTGGATGAGATTACTCTATGCGGAAAAACAAAGATTACCCAGCTTAAAGATGGAAAAATAGATACATTTTATCTTGAGCCAGAAGAATTTGGGTTTAAGCAATGTTCAATAGATGAACTTAAAGCAGATGATATTGAAGAAAGCGAGAAGATATTCTTAGATGTATTAAAAAGAGAAAACTCTCCAAAAAGAGATATTGTTCTATTGAATGCAGCAGCTGGGTTGATTGTAGCTGGGAAAGCTAAGGATTTCAAAGAAGGAGTTGAAATGGCTGCACAATCAATTGACTCTGGAAATGCTTTGAAAAAGTTAGAGGAGTTGAGGGAAGTTTCAAATGATCTTGCAAAAAATAATTGAACAAAAGAAAAAAGAATTAGTTGACATTAAGGGTTTTGATAATTTAGAGCCTTCAACTAGAAACTTTAAAGCTTGTTTAAAAGGGAAAAATAATATAATTGCTGAGATAAAAAGAAGATCTCCTTCTGAAGGAAAGATAAAAGATTGCAATGTAGTTGAAATTGCTAAGATCTATGACAAGTACGCAAACGCAATCTCAATAGTAACTGATAAAGAGTTTTTTGGAGGAGATATAGGGGATATTAAGAGGGTAAAGCAAGTTACAAGTTTGCCTGTGCTAAGAAAGGACTTTATTATAGATAAAAAACAGATATTGGAATCTCGTTATTATGGAGCTGATGCGATACTGCTTATTGCTTCAATTCTAACTAAAGAACAGATTGATGAGTTTATTGGTCTAGCAAAACAGTATTCAATGGATTGTTTAGTTGAAGTGCATACAAAAGAAGAAATTGAAAAGGTTCTTGAAACAAAAGCAAAGATTATTGGTATAAATAATAGAAATTTAAAGACTTTTAAAGTGGATTTGAATAAGACAAACGAATTAAAAAAACTAATTCCAACTGACAAGATAGTAGTCAGTGAATCTGGATTTAGTGATATTGAACAAATTAAGTCTGTAGACACAAATGCAGTGCTTATAGGCACATCTTTAATGAAATCTGATAATGCTTATTATAGGTTGTTCTTATTAAGAAAACCAAAAACAAAGATATGCGGGATTACTAATACAAGGGATGCAAATGAAGCAGTAAAACAAGGTGCAGATTTTTTAGGGTTTAATTTCTATAAAAAAAGTCCAAGGTATATTGAGCCTGAAGAAGCTAAGAAAATTATTGCTAAGCTACCAAACACTGTTGTTGCTGTTGGTGTTTTTGTGAATGAGAAAGCTGAAAGAGTAAATAAGATTGCGCAATCTGTTGGATTAGACATGCTACAGTTGCATGGTGATGAAAGCCCTAAATATTGCAAATCATTTTCTCTGCCTGTTATTAAAGCGTTCCACGTAGATAAATCACTTCCACAGATTAAAGAGTACAATGTATTTGGTTATCTCTTTGACACATTTGACAAAAAGCTTTATGGTGGGACTGGTAGATGTTTTGATGCCAGTATTGTAAAAGATGTTAACTCAAAGGTATTTATTTCCGGAGGATTAAATTGTGAGAATGTTTTGGAAGCAATTAATAGTGTCAATCCATATTGTGTTGATGTGTGTTCAGGAGTTGAAAAAGAAAAAGGTAAGAAAGATAAAAAAAAGATGAAGATGTTTATCCAGCAGGTAATAGATAATGCAAACTAATACAAGATTC
>CAZJZJ010000042.1:0-11690 GCA_964550525.1 uncultured Methanosarcinales archaeon | reverse complement strand
CTTCTTGTGGGACTGAGCGAGCTTGACGAGCGAATGTCGCACGCTTTTGGTCAAGCTTTTTGCTCCGACAAAAAGATTGGCCGAAGCCAACTGTGCTATCCAGACTACACTATAGGCCCTTGCTTAATTAATTGGATATAGCTCTATTTAAATCTTTGTAAAAACAAATAAAAAAAGAAATAAACTTAAATTCGTGAAAGCATGATTTCTATGGTTGAAACCCTTACTTGTTTGCCTTCTTTGTTTTGGAACTCTTCGCTGTTTATCTTAATGTCTTTGACAGCAATCTGTCCTTCCAAAAACCTTTTTGATGCTACCTCTGCGATATCTACTGCTCTAGAGATAAACTTACCTCTAGCTTTCACTGTAACATTCTCTGCGTTCTTTGTTGTAAACTGCATCACTACACCTGTCACATAGTTCATAAACGGCTTACCGCCGACAAAGATAGAGTTCTCATCTCCCATTTTATTACGCCTCCTTAAAGTTGTTTAAATTTCTTTCTTTGCTTTAACCAATCTTGTCATGTAGCCTGCAATAATATTCCTTAGCTTAGTTGAAGGGATATCTGCAAACTTCTCTACTAATTTCTTGTTTTCCTCAAAGTTGTCTTTGAACTCTTGAGTATGTTCTTTGTACAACTGTGTTGTTATTCTTTTTATCAATTGCGTCTTTATTCTACCCATTAAATCACACCTTCTAAAACACTCAGATTACAAGAAGTACTATTTAAAGGTTTCGTCTATAATCGTCGATTTCAAGTACTTAACAAAAACACTTAAAAAGCCTGATTCATTCTTTAGAAACATGAAACAAAAGCTACGAAAACAAATGCTTGTAAAACGTAATTCTATGAAGGAGAAGGATGTTATTGAGAAAAGTGTTAAGATTGGCAGAAAGCTTAAAGCCATGAAGGAGTTCAAGCGCGCTAAAACAATAGCTTTCTACATCGGCTTCAAAAACGAGCCGCAAACTTTACATTTAATTAAGCAATTCATTGGCTCAAAAAACATCTTAGTTCCGTTCACAGACACAAAGAACAAAAAAATCATACTCTCTGAACTAAGAGATTTGGACGAATTAGAAGAGGCCACATATGGGATACTGCAGCCAAAAAGAATAAGAGAAGTTTATCCGCATGATGTAGATCTTATTGTAATACCAGGAATTGCATTCGATGGAAAAGGCAATAGAGTAGGCTTTGGCTTTGCTTATTACGATAAACTACTGCCGCAGATACCTTCACCTAAAGTTGCACTTGCTTATGATTTCCAGATACTAGACAAAGTCCCTCACGACCAAACAGATTACCCTGTAGACAAGATTGTAACAGAAACAAGGATAGTTGAGTGTAAAAAACAATAAATTTTATAAACAACCTAGATTCTACTCCAAATATCAGACTTTGGGGTGATTAAATGACATTTCTTGAAAAAACCGATCCAGTAGTAGCTCAGACAGTTAAGGATGAGCTGGCTAGAATAAGGAATGGGGTTGAACTTATACCTTCTGAAAACTTTGTAAGTATGGCTGTTTTAGAAGCCATGGGTACTGTATTTACCAATAAATATTCTGAAGGTTATCCTCATAAACGTTATTATGGAGGTAACCATGTAGTAGACAAAGTAGAGGACCTAGCTATAGAACGAGCTAAAAAGCTGTTCGGTTGCGAACACGTGAATGTGCAGCCATTGTCAGGCTCTCCAGCGAACATGGCTGTCTACTTTACATTACTAAACCCAGGCGACAAATACATGGGTCTTGACCTGAACGCAGGAGGTCATCTTACTCATGGTAGTCCTGTGAATTTCTCAGGTAAACTATTCAAATGCACGCCATACAATGTAGATCCGAAAACTCATTTGCTTGATATGGATCAGATAAAAAAACTCGCCATAGAAACACAACCAAAAATGATCCTAAGCGGATTAACAGCCTATCCAAGGAAACTAGATTTCAAGGCTTTCCAAGAGATCTGCGACGAAGTCGGTGCATACCATTTCGTAGATATAGCTCACATAGCTGGCTTAGTTGCAGCTGGCGAACATCAAAGCCCTATACCTTATGCAGATGTTGTTTCAACTACAACCCATAAAACTCTTAGAGGCCCAAGAGGCGCAATCATTATGTGCAAGAAGGAAGATAGGTATAAAGAAAAATACCATCCAAACTGGAAAAAGGATCTAGCAGGTATGATAGATTTCAATGTTTTCCCTGGCATACAAGGAGGTCCACACGATCACATCAATGCAGCTAAAGCAGTTGCTTTCCAGGAAGCGTTGCAGCCAGAGTTCAAACAATACGCAAGACAGATACTGAAAAACGCTAAAGCACTTGCAGAGGAATTAATGGCTTTAGGAGTCTCATTAATTACAAACGGCACAGACAATCATCTAATGTTAATAGACCTTTCTAAGAAAGATCTAGCTGGAAAGGGTAAAGATGTCCAGGATGCATTAGAAGCAGCTGAGATCTATGTGAATAAAAACACTATTCCTTATGAACCAGCTTCACCATTCAAACCAAGCGGAATTAGGTTAGGTACACCTGCTATTACCACTAGGGGGATGAAAGAGTCTGAGATGAAAGTGATTGCAAAATGTATAGCAACTGTGATAGATAATTACCAGGATAAAGCAATGCTTAAAAAGGTTGAAGCAGACATAATTGACTTATGCAACCAATTCCCACTGTACCCAGAACTTAATGGTGTGGAGGAATAAAAATGTCAGCTAAAATTATAGACGGAAAAGCAATCGCAGAAAAGATAAGAGCTGACCTAAAGAAACAAATAAGCAAACTCAAGGATAAGCCTGGGTTAGCTTTTGTCAGAGTTGGAGATGATCCAGCTTCAAAGGTTTATGTTAATCTAAAGAAAAAAGCTTGTGAAGAAGCAGGCATACATTCTGAAGTGCATTTATTTGAAGAGAAAGCACAGCAGCAGGAAGTGATAGATAAAGTAATGGAGCTTAACAAAAACCCAAATATCCATGGCATACTAGTGCAACTACCTCTACCAAAACATATAGATGAGCAGGCAGTTTTGGAGATTATTGACCCTTTCAAAGACGTAGATGGTTTTAGCCCTGTCAACATAGGCCATCTTTTGGCTGGTTTTACTACTATTGTACCAGCTACACCTAGAGGGATAATACATCTGATTAAAGGTACTGGTGTAAAGATTGAAGGCAAACATGCAGTTGTAGTTGGTCGTTCTAATATTGTAGGCAAACCTATCTCACTTTTGTTGCAGCAAGAAAACGCTACAGTCACAATGTGCCATTCTCGAAGCAAACCTTTAGAAAATTACACTAAACAAGCAGATATTCTTATTGTTGCAATTGGCAGGCCTGAATTCATAAAAGGCAACATGATTAAAGATGGCGCGATTGTAATAGATGTCGGCGTTAACAAGCTTGCAGATCCTAGCAGAGAAAGAGGCTACAGATTAGTTGGAGATGTAGAATTCAGCTCAGCAGAAAAAACAGCAGGCTTCATAACTCCAGTACCAAAAGGCGTCGGCCCAATGACCATCGCGATGGTGCTTAAGAATACACTTAGTTGTTATGAGTTGTTGAATAAATAATTATTCCCACTCAATCGTGCCAGGTGGCTTGTGAGTTACATCATAGAAAACAGCGTCTATTCCTTTTAATTCAAATATCTTGTCTGCTATGTATTGTACTGAACCTAGAGGAAGCCTTGCAAACTGCGCAGTCATTGCTTCTGTTGAGAAAACAGGCCGCAATACAACTGATTCACCGCCTTTAAGGCTTATTGGAATCAAAACAGTTGGCATTTGCCAGACAAGATCCATAATCTCTCTTTCTTCTAAACAATTCATTGAGATATGGTCAGCATCTCTAAGTAAATCAAGCCTTTTCTTAGTAAGGTAGCCTTCTAAAACATAAGGCTCTTCTAATTCATCTGGTTTAATCAGATAAATAACTCTGTTAATCTCTTTAACATTATTAGTAATCTCAGTAGAAACCTTTTCTAGAGACCCCCAATTAGCTTTACCCATCAGTACAACTGGATGTTTGTAAGTACGTGCATCGCCTTGCACACCTACACTTTTTATTGGCAATAGTTTAAATTCAAACCCATACTTACTTGTAATCTCAGAAACCTTTTTCTTGACTTCTTCTTCATTCTCAATCCTATCCTCTTCTTTAGCGCAAAGGCATCTTACAGCCAACCCAGGCCCTGGGAAAGGATGTTTCCAAATAATCTCTTTAGGCAACCCAAGTTCTGTACCAACTTCTCTAACTTCATCTTTATACAATTGCGCTAAAGGTTCAATCACTTTGCCTTGTTCAACAAGTTTCCTCATCATCTCTACCCTGTTATGGTGTGTTTTAATCAGGTCAGCGTATTGTGTACCTTGGGTTTCAATAGTATCTGGGTAGATTGTACCTTGACCAATCAACCATTCTTCAGGGTTAAGATTAAGATTCTTTATTTCTCTGTTTACAATCTCAACAAATTTATTACCTATAATCTTTCTTTTCTCTTCAGGATCATAGATTTCTTCCAAAGCTTCTAAGAATTCTTCAGAAGCATCTAGAACATGGAAGTTATTAAACCCGATCTTCTTTAAAGCATCTTCAACAATCTTAGTCTCATTTTTCCTAACAAAAGCATTGTCAATATGCAAACCATAGACCCTTTCTGTACCAAGAGCTTTATCCAGCAAAGCAAACAATACAGTAGAATCCACACCGCCGCTTACTAACAAGAATACTTTTTTATCTCCTGTTTTCTGTTTGATCTCTTCAATTATCTTATTCATGTAACTATGCATTGTCCAGTCTTTTTTGCAACCGCAGATGTCAACAAAATTCTCCAACATCTTTAATCCATTAAACGTATGAGTAACCTCTGGATGAAACTGAAACCCGTAAAGCTTTCTTTCTTCATTAGCTACAGCTGCATTCTCGCAATCAGAAGTACTTCCTATAACCTTAAAACCTTCAGGCAACTTGCTTACAGTATCCCCATGACTCATCCAGACTGTCTCGCTACCTTCTAGCTCTTTGAAAATAGAATTATCATCTTTGATATCTAATTCTGCTGTACCATATTCTTTAGTTTTCCCTTGCTTAACTTCTCCACCTAAAAGGTGTGCCATCAGTTGATGACCATAACAAAGTCCAAGTACAGGTACTCCTAATTCAAATATCTTAGGATCGCACTTTAAAGCATCTGACTCACTGATATTCTGCGGCCCTCCTGATAGTATAATGCCAGACGCATCTTTAAGTTTATCTGAACTAGTATCAGCTGGCACAATCTCAGAGAAAACATGAAGCTGTCTAATTCGACGCGCTTCTAAATGTGTATACTGTCCTCCGAAATCCAATATGTATATTTTTTCCATTTTATTTTTAACTGTTTGGTTTTAGCCGTCTGTGCCGTGGATGCTATGAATGCTACGCATTCATGGCATCCTGAGAAATCGCTTTGCGATTTCTGGGACACCAAAAATTGCGTAGCAATTTTTCAGTGTGGCCAGATGGAACTTTGCAAAGCAAAGTGGAATAGGCTGAAACTTAACAGTTTCCATTTTATTTCTTCACATAATGCGGTTGTAATGCAAGCAAAGCATCTGTTGTTACATTCATACCAAGTTTGATTAATCCCCATTCGTCTCCTTTATTAGGCAGATGTGTAATATGCATCTCGCAATCTTCAAGCTTTTTTAACATAACTACAGCTGTTTCTGCCATTGGGTTAGTTGCAGCGCTTATTGCTAAAGCTATTAATGTTTCTTCTACATTTAAGCATCCTGCAGATTTGTTCAACAGTTCATGTTTAAGTTTAGTGATATTCTCAATTACATGAGGCGAAATCAGATCAATTTTGTCTGGAATTTTAGCCAATACTTTAACAGCATTAAGCACAGCTGCAGATTCTGCATGTAGCAATGGAGAGTTTTTACCAGTTATAATCTTTCCGTTTGGCAGTTCAATTGCAGCTCCACAAAAGATTCCATTATAACCTTTACCTTTTTTCTTAGCTTGTTGGACTGCTTTTCTTGCAGGTATTACAATCTTTCTGTCATCTGCTTTAAGATTTAACTCTTTCATTAGTTTATTCATGATGTCTATTGTTTCTTCTGTTTCAATACCTTCAACCATTTCTCTATAATACCTGAAATACCTTCTAATCACTTCTTGTTTAGCAGCTTCTTTTACAACCTTGTCATTCTTTATAGCAAAACCTGCCATGTTAACTCCCATATCTGTTGGAGATTTGTATTTTGTAACTTTGTCATCCTCGCCAGCAATCGTTTTAATGAGTGTTTTCATGATATCAAAATTCTCAATATCTCTGTTATAGTTTACAGCACTCTTACCATAAGCTTTTTTATGAAAAGGGTCGATAAGATTAACATCTTTTAAGTCTGCAGTTGCTGCTTCATAAGCAATATTGATTGGATGTTTTAAAGGCAGGTTCCAGATTGGGAATGTTTCAAACTTGCCATAACCAGATTTAAGACCTTTTTGCCTATCATGGTACATCTGAGACAAGCAAAATGACATCTTACCAGAACCGCCTCCTGCACCTGTGATAATAATTATTGGTTTTTTTGTTTTTACATAAGGTTGTTTACCAAAACCTTCTTTGCTAACAACTTTTGTAATATCTGTTGGATAACCATCAATCATATATTGGAAATAAACCTTGTTGCCTGCGTTCTCTAGCATTTTTTTGAAACGTTTAGCAACCATCTCTCCGCTGTATAATGCAATCACAACTGCGCTTACATCTAAACCATGTTTTCTTATGTCACTGATATCTTTTAATGTTTGCTGATCATAACTTAACCCAAAATCTCTTCTAACTCTTCCTTTTTGAATGTCTTTTGCACTGATACAATAAATAATCTCAATATCTTTTTCAATTGACTTTAGAATTCTAAGTTTCGCATCAGGAACATAACCTGGCAAAACTCTTTTTGCATGCATATCACTGCATAGTTTGCCTCCAAACTCCAGGTAAAGTTTATTATCAAACTTTGCAGCTCTGTCTTTAATAGCTTTAGTTTGTATCTTTAAGTATTTGTTTATATCAAAACCTAGCTTTTTTTTCATAGATAATCCCTCCTAGAATAAGAATCTAAACCTGTATTTGTTTTGTTTAGTCGCATTAAATAGGGATGTAATAAGTCATATAAAAAGGTTGCTGTTTCTATAGCGGTGTTGAAAAAGTGCGTCTGTGCCAGCATTGTCATTGTTGACGAAGTCAATAATGGCAAGGCCAGACGGAGCTTAATTGAGTGTGTTTTTACAAAATAAAGTGGAGTAGTACTTTTTCAATAGCGCTAGAAAATTAGAATTCTTACTTCCTATATCTATACTCGAACTCTTTTCTGTGACCTGTTTGCCTGAATCTTACCCAGTTGCTCTTTCTGAGCTTTTTTAGGCTTGCTGTAACAGAGCCAATAGAAATACCTATTGCCTTGCTAATCTCTCTAGAAGTGTACCATTTCTTGTTCTTTTGCTTCTTTTTCAGGAAGTCCAATACTTCTTGTTGTCCCATAATAGGGGGGGAAAACCTCAAACCTTATAAACCTTTCGGAGAATTCGTGAGCATTTGAGGGTAACACTATAGTTTCTGCATATCTTCCTTTATAGCGTTCAGAATCAGTTTTGTATGCGTCCTCTGGACAAAGTCATAAGTCTGTATCTTCTTCAGGAAAGCGTCCATGGCTCTTCTATTCGGGAATCTTGCAATCACTATAGCGTCGAAATCACCAGTAACATCATAAACAGCAAACACGTTAGGATGGCTTGCTATTTTCTCCTCTACCTCTAATAATTTACCTTTGGAAACCCTTATCTCGACGATTACCTCGATATCATAGCCTATTTTCTCGTAATCAAGCTTAGCTGTAAAGCTCTTGATAAACCCTTTCTTCTGCAGCTTGTTCATCCGGTTCATTATCGTCGCTACACTGACGCCTGTTTTCTTAGCTATCTGCCTATAAGAAAGCCTAGAATTAGCTAAAATAACATTCAGAATCTTGCTGTCAAGGTTGTCTATCTTCATATCTGGTTATTAAGCATAACAACTATATAAATGTATCTATTTTTTATCAAAAAACTAAACATTTGTTTAGATAACTGCTTATTTTACCTATCAATCTATACATTTATGAGGCAAAACCTAGAAAAACTTTAAATAAACCCCTGTTTTTACTCTAATTAAGATATAGGAGGTAATGAGCTTTGGTGAAAAAGTACTACTTACCTTTGCCTCGCAAAAACACGCTCGGCAAAGTCTCGCCTGGCCTGCCATTATTGACTTCGTCAACAATGACAATAATGGCACAGACGCACTTTTCCACCAAAGCATTAACGGAGGTAATGAGAATGACAAAAGAAGAAGCAATCAAAGAAGTCCTTGAAAAGGCAAAAAAAGACAAGGTTAAGTTTGTTAACCTGCAGTTCACAGATATACTTGGTACTGTAAAAACCGTTACAATCCCTGTTCGTCTAGTTGAAGATTCATTAAGAAAAGGCACTTGGTTTGATGGTTCTTCAGTGCAAGGCTTTACAAGGATACATGAAAGTGATATGTATCTAATGCCAGATCCAAGTACATATGCAGTCATCCCTTGGCATGAAGGTGAGCTTAAATCTGCCAGATTAATCTGTGATGTATACACAGCTGATGGCAAGCCTTTTGAAGGCGACCCAAGGTATATTCTTAAGAAAGTGTTGAAAGAAGCAGCTGACATGGGTTTTAAATTCTGCACAGGCCCTGAACCAGAATTCTTCTTGTTCAAGAAAGACAATGGTGAGATAAAACCTCTGCCACATGATAAAGGAGGCTATTTTGACCTTACTATGGACCTAGCTTATGAAGTAAGAAAAGAAATGGCTTTAGCTTTAGAAAAGTTTGGTATAGAAGTTGAAGCAAGCCATCACGAAGTTGCTGAAGGCCAGCATGAGATAGATTTCAAGTACGACGATGCTTTGAAAACAGCTGACAACGTAGTAACTTTTAAATTCACTTTGAAAGCAATTGCACAAAAACATGGATTGCATGCTACATTCATGCCAAAACCTATAGCAGGAGTTAGTGGTTCAGGTATGCACATCCACCAGAGTTTGTTTGATATCAAAACAGGGAAAAACCTGTTCTTTGATAAGGATGATGATAAATATCATTTCTCTAAACTTGCTTATAGTTTTATAGCAGGCCAGTTAAAGTATGCAACTGAGATGTCAGCAATCTTATGCCCTATAGTCAACTCCTACAAAAGATTAGTACCTGGCTATGAAGCAGCTACTTATATTTGCTGGGCTAGAACAAACAGGTCTGCTTTAATCAGGATTCCAAGCTATACAAAAGGCAAAGAAAACGCAGTACGTTGCGAAATCAGATGCCCTGATCCAACTGCAAGCCCTTACCTAGCTTTTGCTGTTTTACTTAAAGCTGGTTTAGAAGGCATAAAAAAAGGACTTGAGCCACCTGAGCCAACTGAAGAAGATGTTTACGAGTTTGATGAAGCTAAGTTAGCTGAGAAAGGCATAGAGATGCTACCTTACTCTCTATGGCAAGCAATCAAAGCCATGAAAAAAAGCAAACTCGTGAAAGGCGTACTAGGCGAACACACTTTCCACCAATACTTCAAAGCCAAGACAGCAGAATGGGATTCATTTAGATTACATGTTACAGACTGGGAGATCAAAGAGTATTTGGAGAAGTATTGAACATCGCGATTAAGAGAAGTTTGCTGCCTTGTTTAATATTCTTGGTCTTCTAGGTGAGGTATTGCTTTTTGTGGACATGCAGCTACACATCTGCCTTCACTATCACATTTTTCTGGTGCCACCATGGTTGATTTTCCATCAACTAACTTTAAACATTTTGGATGACATGCCAATACACAATGTCCACATCCTATGCAATACTCTTTTAGTATTTTTGGTAATTTTTTAGTTGACATATTTGATATTAAGACCTACCAGTATAAAAAACTTGCCTTAAACAAAGCGGCAAATTGTAACTAACAACGCGGATAAGCGAAGTTGTCCATCTAATGAGCGAAGCGATACATCAAGACAAAGAATAAAGGGGCGACATCTTAGAAACATTAATAAATGTTTTATTCATATTGATTATTATCATGAAGTTTTATTTATCATCTTTCAAATTAGGAGACAAATCTACTGAATTGGCTAGATTAATGGGCAATAATAAGAAAATGGCATATATCCCAAATGCGTGTGATTATACAAAGGTTGATTGGGATAGAAGAAATAATTGGGAAAAACAAGATATGCAAAGTCTGAAAGATTTAGGCTTATCCGTAGAGTATCTTGATTTAAAGAAATATTTTGGTAAAATATCTCAACTTAGGAAAAAGTTGAATGAATTTGGTGGTGTATTTGTCAGAGGTGGTAATACTTTTATTCTTCGGCAAGCAATGAAATTAAGCGGATTTGATATAATCTTTAAGGAACTTCTAAAAAGAGATGATTTTGTGTATTCTGGATATAGTGCAGGAATTTGTGTCCTAGCACCAGATTTCAAAGCACTACAACAAGTTGATGATCCAACAGACCATCCATATCCTGAACAAAAAGAAACGATTTGGGAAGGTCTTGGATTTTTGGATTATTTGATTTTACCTCATTACAAATCAGATCATCCAGAATCAGAAGATATTGATAAAGAAATTGAATTTGCTAAGAAGAACAATATTCCGTTTAAGACTTTGAAAGATGGTGAAGAATTAATCCTTGAGTAGATGTCGCCCCTTCTATTTTTAGGACTTCAAATCAATTGTATTTAACATGTATTAAACGATGCTGTGTTTCTTTTAATGCATGTTATTACTCTCAAGACGAGCAATCACCCTTCCACAACCTTTATATACAACTATTCTAAACTGTTTTCTGTGAGGTAAAGATGGCTACTGTGCACAAGATTGAGATACATGCAACATCAAAAGACACTCGTGCAGAGGTAAAGCTGAAGTCTATCAAAGGCATGGGGTTTGCTGTTTCTGATCTGAAATTTGTTGAAGCTTACACAATTCTTGGAGATTATTCTGAAGAGGAATTGCAGAAGATAGCTAGTGCACTTACAAATCCAGTTACACAGGGTTTTTCAATAAACAGCCATAAAGAAGAAGACTTTAATTTTGCTTTAGAGATAGGCTTTTTGCCTGGAGTTACAGATAATGTAGGTAATACTGCCAGAGAGATTATGCAAGATTTGTTCAAAAAGAAACTAGAAAACACAGTCTTTAGTTCACAAATACTATTACTAAAAACAGAACTAGAAAAAGACAAGATCAAAGAGATCGGAGAAAAACTTGCTAATGAATTAATCCAAAGAATACATGTGAAAACAAAAGAAGAATTCGAAGCAGAAAAAGAATACATTGTTCCTTTAGTGAAAATAGATGCAAAGCCAGAAGTAGACACAATCAACCTAGACATAAGCGATGAAGAACTAGCTAAACTAGGTAAAGAAGGAATAAAAAACAAAGATGGCACATCCAGAGGGCCATTAGCTTTAGACCTAGATTACATGAAAGCTATCCAAGCTTATTTCAAGAAAATAGGAAGAATGCCTTTTGATATTGAATTAGAAGCTTTAGCGCAAACATGGTCAGAACATTGTAAACATACAATCTTTGCAAGTGAGTTAGATGATGTAAAAGACGG
>CAZJZJ010000041.1:0-12244 GCA_964550525.1 uncultured Methanosarcinales archaeon | reverse complement strand
TCAATAACAATACATGTATTCAGCTCTACATTCTTGAAATCAAAATCCGTCCTTTCATGGAAATCAAGATTATAGGTATTATGAGGTTCCATCTTTATTCAATCCCACTACCGCTAGGTTGTGTGGGTTTGTATTGTTCCCAGTTAGTTGTGTCCATGATTGCTTTGCTTATAGCTTCACCAAGTGATCCTTTCCTTTCAATCTTTTTTAGACCCTTATTGTTTGCAATTAACATAGCAAGTGGCAGCACTTGTTCACTATAGATCCTGCTTGAGGTTTCTGGGAATAATCCTGGATAGCCATAAATACTGATATGTACTCTGTCTTCTTCTATGTAGAATGGCCTAGAGTATGAAGTTGGTCTGACTGTTTCAATTGGATTTGGAAAATCCACAGAAAGATCAAGAATAATCATACCTGGTTTAGAGTTTTTTATATCTTCTCTTGTGACAAGGTAATCCTTTCTTGCTCGTTTATACTTTGGCCAAGTAATCCCATTAATTAACAAGTCTGTTTCTTTTAGGAATTTAGAGATATTTTTAAAATGATCTCTTCTAATTATCTTGTATTTAATACCTAATCTGGAACATGCTTCTATTGCTCCGCTAGAAACATTTCCATATCCTAAAATTACTGCTTTCATATCCCAAGGCATTTTTTGGCTGTGTTGCAATGCGTAAAGTACTCCTGCTTCACCAGTCATCCCAGTTTCATCAATGTATCTTTCACCTTTGTCATCCAGGATCTTTTCCATCTCTACAACTTTTAAATTCTGTTGGCCAGCATAGTAGATGTTTTGAGGGTTTTGTTCACTATGCACCATGCAAAATAAGATAAGGTTTTGCATTAAAGAATACTCTTCAGGAAAAGGCATTTTTAATTTTATTACCATGTCTGCAAGGCTATACAACTCTTGAGAATCTGTTATGATTTTAGCACCAGAATCTTTATAATCTTTGTTTGATATGTTGATGTCTGCACCTGCACTTGTTTGTACAAATACCTTATGTCCTGCATTGACTAGAGCTTTTGCTGAAGAAGGAAGCACCATAATTCGCTTTTCCAGAGGGTATGATTCCTTAGGAACACCAATTCTCATCTCACACCTCGAATAAAGATAGATAAGTTGTTCTAATATTTAAATATTTATAGTTTATATAATTTATATAAAAGATACAGCTGATTTTTAACCAAAACCTTTATAAACAACCATCTTATTCTAACATGAATTGGCTTGAGAAAGCCATTCTAGTGCCGCAAGGCGCGACTGAATAAAGGTGATTGAATAATGAGTATGTATGCAATGCAAGCTAATGAGCTAATAGATAAAGCTGCTGAAGAACTAAAGAAAATAGATGAATTAAAGCCACCTGTATGGGCAGGTTTTGTTAAAACAGGGGTGCATAAAGAAAGGCCTCCTACAAGGCTAGATTGGTGGTATGTTAGGGCAGCAGCAGTTCTAAGGACTATATACAGAATGGGTCCAATCGGTGTACAAAAATTAAGAACAAAGTATGGCGGAAGACATAGAAGAGGACATAAACAGCCAAAATTTGCTAAAGCTTCTGGGAATATATTAAGAAAGATATTGCAACAGCTTGAAAAAGCTAGGTTAGTTAAGAAAGGAGAAGCTGGTATACATAAAGGCAGGGTTATAACAGCTCAGGGTAAAAAACTTTTGGATGAGATCGGTAAGGCAGCTGTTAAGGTTAAACCTGAGGTTAAGAAAGAAGAGCCAAAAAAAGAAGAAATAACAAAAGAAAAACCTAAAAAACCATTACCAGAACCAGAAACACGAAAAGAGCCAAGCTCTTTTGTGTCTCAGAAATCTTCGATTTCAGAGAAAAAAGAAACTAAGGAAGAACCACCAAAGCCTGAACCAAAAAAAGAAGAAACACTACCAGAACCAAAACCAGAAGAGAAAAAAGAGCAATAAAATGGATGAGCTCGAGGAAATAAGACAAAAAAAATTAGCTGAACTGCAAGCACAGCAGCAACAGCAAATTCAGCAGCAAGCTCAAATGCAGCAACAGATAGAGCAGCTAGAGCAGATTGTCAGGCAGTTTTTAACAAAAGAGGCGTTGCAAAGGTATGGAAACTTAAAAGCAGCGCACCCTGAAAAAGCTGTTCAGATATTGGTGCTGTTGGGTCAAGCTGCACAGCAAGGCCAGATCAAAGAAAAGATAACTGATGCAGAATTTAAGAATCTGTTGCAAAGGTTAGCACCGCAAAAAAAGGAATTCAAGATCAAAAGGATATAAAACAATGGCAAGACACAAACATCCAAGCAGGAAGAAAAGATTAGCTAAACTAGGTAGAAGAACTAGATGGGCACCTTTTTGGACTGTGCCTAAAATCTATGGCAGAGGAAGAAGAGTGCATCCAGGTAGGCATACTGCTAGTAAAAGGAGTTGGCGTAGAACAAAAACTAAAGCCTAATCTTGCTTTGCAATAATAAGAATAAAATGGCAAAAAAGGAAGAAAAAAAAGCAAAACTTGAAAGAACCTACAATGTTCCTCTTAGAAAGGAATGGCTTAAAGCTCCTATGTATAAAAGGTCTAAGAAAGCAGTCAAAGCTTTGAAAGAGTTCATGGCTAAACACATGAAAGCTGATTTTGATAAGGTTAAGATCGGTAAATATGTTAATGAGTTTATATGGAAACACGGTATTAAAAATCCACCTCACCACGTCAAGGTTGATGCTACTAAGGATGACGAAGGCAATGTTTTTGTTGAATTGGTTGGTGCGCCTGTTGTGGAGAAGAAGGAAGAGCCTAAAAAAGAAGAAAAGAAAGAGGAAGTTAAAAAAGAAGAGCCAAAGCCAGCAGAGAAACCTATACCTAAGGAAAAAGAGCCTATGGTCAAAGAAACAGCACCTGCAGTAAAGCCGGAAACAGAGCCAGCAGTAGTGCCTGAGAAGAAGCCAGCAGTTAAAGAAGAAGCAACTGAGCTTGAAAAAGCTTTGGGTGTTACTGAAGAGACTGAAAAGAAAAAGGAAGAGAAAGAGAAAAAGGAAGAAAAGGCAGCTCCAGCTAAGCCTGCGCCTAAAAAGCCAGAAGTTAAAACTGATTCTAAGAAATAAAAAAATTAATTAGAAAGCATTATCATATAATCTAATAGCATCTAAATCTAAAACAGGGTGTACAATTTTTGTATCCCCTCCTGTCATTTGATGAACTTCTGAAGGTTTTTGATGTACGTAATTTTTAGCTTGTTGTTGTTCTTCTTCGTAAGCTTTCACTTCTTCAGCTCCAAGTCTACGTTCACCTACAAATGAGATTTCATGATGATCCATATCTGGATTTTGATCTAGTAAATCTAATGGATTAGTAGGTTTTGATTCGTATTCACATTCTGCCTTTTCTCTGGCACGTTGCTTAAAATATCTCCCAAATTCTATTCCATCCCCAAATACAGGAATTTTAGCTAGATCATCTAAAAGATCATTTCTTACATAATCTGTCAAACGTGCAAGAAGATTATCCTTTCCTTCTGCCACTGCAGCATCTGTATTTTCCATTCAATCACCTTTGGATTTGGATAAATAAGGTATATTTAAAGCTTATGCTTTTCAAAAACTATATAAATACCCCAAATATCCTCATTTCAACCCAAATTGAGTGAGAATGAAAAGTCTATTACCTTTTGAGCGTATTGAGAGAGAAGTCTTTGTTAAGAAAGAAGCTGAGACTAGTGGTAAGTATGGGGTTGATCCAGAAAAAAGGCCAGTTGAAGAGCTGATCCAGTATGGGATTATTAATATTGATAAGCCAAAAGGCCCTACATCTCATCAAGTTAGTGCTTATGTTCAAAAGATTCTTGGGTTAAAAAAAGCAGGTCATTCTGGAACATTAGACCCCAAGGTTACAGGTGTTTTGCCAGTTGCAGTAGGCAGGGCAACAAGGGTTGTACAGACTTTATTGTCAGCTGGTAAAGAGTATGTTGCTATTATGCATCTTCATAAGCAGATAGATGAAAAACAGGTAAGAGATGTTATTGCTTCTTTTGTTGGCAAGATTAAACAGTTGCCACCTATAAAATCTGCTGTGAAAAGAGCATGGCGTTATAGAAAGGTCTATTATATTGATGTTATTGAGATTGAAGATCAGGATGTTTTGATGAGAATAGGTTGTCAAGCTGGGACGTACATTAGAAAACTATTGCATGACATTGGCCATAAACTTGGCACAGGAGCTCATATGGCAGAATTAAAAAGAACAAAAGCAGGGCCTTTTAATGAAACTGGCTTAGTAACAATGCAGGATCTTACAGATGCTTTCTGGTATTATAAGAATGAAAACAATGAGAAGTATATTCGGTCTGTTATCAAGCCAGTTGAACATGCAGTTCAGCATCTGCCTAAAATATGGGTTTTAGATACGACTGTAGATAGCTTATGCCATGGAGCTAAACTTGCTGTGCCAGGCATTGCAAAGATAGAATCAGATATCCAAGTGGATGAAACAGTTGCTGTTTTCACTCTAAAAAACGAGCTTGTCAATATAGGCAAAGCTAAGATGATTTCTAAGGACGTAATTAAGAAGAATAAAGGTATTGTCGTCGAGGATAATAAGGTTTTTATGCTGCCTGGGACGTATCCGAGGATGCAGAAGTGAGTACTTTAAGGCACGAAATGTAAAAATATTTATAACCTGCTCTTTTTCCCATTTTTCTCATGTATAAAGTAGATAGTTTAGTATTATGGTATGTTAGTAAAGTGTGGGATAAATATATTACACCTTTAAATAAAGATCCAGTTAAGTTTGAACTAAGAACTGAGCTGCACTCTAGAGCAAGAGTTCCTATTCCACCTGCTTGTCTTGAGAATACTATAACACATTTAATTGCTAATTCTATGACTGCAATTAGCGGCCTGTACGAACATGGGATGGATATAATGGAGCAGTGGGAAACAGATACTCTTGGTAGGATTGTTTTAAGGACCTTGGATATTGATGAAAATACAATTGCAATTGAAGTTGAGGATAATGGGCATGGTATTGATCCTTATAAAGTTCGAGAGGTGGCAAGCAGATGTCATCTTCCCCCATTTGATGAAGCAATGCCACATTATGATGTGATAAATTCTCTTTTCATAGTTTGCTTAACAACACAAAGGCATGGTGGGATAGGCTTAGCTTATTGTAAGCATAATGTAGAAAAATATGGTGGGAAAATCTATATTGCAGGCACTACATATTCAAAAGAAGATGAATTTTCTCCTGAAAAGAAAGATTTAGTAACAATTGGACAACATCACGGGAAATCAAGAGGGACAGTTGTAAGGATGGAGTTTTCTAATCAAAGGTAGATTAGCAAGTATATCGGATAAGTTAAAATTAGGACTATCTGATATTACTCTGCCAATGCCCTCAAAAAATCATATTCAATCATGTAACGAAACATTCTGTTCCTATAGCCTCTTTCAGTTGCTAAGTATATCTGCCTAGGGTTTTTTATTCTTTCTTTTAGAATATTTGCTGCAACAACTGGATGGATTCTTATTAAATTTTGGTTATCCTGAAGAAAAGTAGGTAATATGTTATTAAGCCCTCTAGGGTAGCCAAAGCAACCACCAGCCCAATCTAAATCATATGTTCCTTGACCGCGTGGCATAGTATCTATAACCTTCTCAAGTCCATCCAGATCAATATCAACTAAAGCTGGCCCTTCTATATAAGGCATTCTAAAAATATCACCTTTGTAAAATGGAACACCATGGATTATATAACATACACAATCAAATCCAGGGTACTCTTCTTCTTTTGCCTCATCACGTGTGAGGTGAGTGCGTTTTGATGGAGTAAAATAAGAGACAGTTATTACTTGAGTAATTCTTTCTGCAACCTCTGGGTCTCTTAAAACATAATCCATATAATTCTCACCAGCTTCCTTGCCTGACCTGCCAGTACGGAAATCATTATGGCAATCAAGTCTAACAATTGTAACAGGCTCCTTTGATCTTTTTACATAATCTCTAATTAATTTACCTGAATGCCTATGTGAACTGAACATATAGAAAGGTAAGCCTTTGAAAGAAGTAAGTTCTGGCAGAGAATCTAGGTTACTTATTAGTTGTTCTTTTAATTGGTCTGAATAATCCAAATCCTTTGTAAACTTTAGGATAGCTAACTTTACAATTATGGTTGATACATGTGACTGAATCTCTCTAGGTGTTGGGTCAGAACATTCATCTTTACAATACTTTCTAATAACAAACTCTCTCATATCAGCTGGAAATTCTGCTTCGAACAACAATTGTTCGTAAAACAGCCTATCATCTCTTCTCTCTTGAATCATCTCTAACAGTTTGTAATAAGTAGGGTCTCCTACATTACATTCCAGTACAGTGTCAAATCTTTCAAAATAGTTAATTTCATTTAGAATTCCAACAAGTAAAATATTCTCAAGTTCTTCCTTGCTTATAGCCAGAACTGGTGTTTGTACCTGAACAGGTGATATAAGATTTCTTATACTTTTAGTTAATCCTGATAAACTTAGTCCCATCTTATTGTCTATTTTTAGCATAAGCAGGACATATATAAATCTTATTGTAGTCTAACTACTATTAAGAAATAATCAATCAACAGTAAACAAAGTACTATCTCCACCTACGTCGAAAAGCTGCAATCTTGCGCCAGCATCTAACCAACCATGTGCGTAATTCAGGCAAGCAAACGCATTGACAAAATCTTTTTTTTCTGCGAAATGTTTTGCGTCAGAGAAGTAGCGTTGTGCCATATCTAAGAAATCTTCTGCAGCTTTTTTCCAATCAATACTTTTTTCTTTGCCTATTTTGACTTTTTTTAAAGCTCTTCCAGTTACATCAAAGTATTTATCCAGTTTTTCTTTAGAAATCGTGTTTGACATTTTAAAAAAATAAAAAATTATTTAGCTGGTGGAGCAAAATCCAGTTTAGGCAGTTTCCTTATCACAGATATTGGTATGATGCCTGCTCTGAATTCCATCTTTGCAATCTCTACAGGGTTGTATCTTACCTCTTCTAGTTCTTTTTCTCCGATTTTGACTAAAAAAGGTGCACCCATTGAGATCTGTAAAGCTCTTGATCCAACTAATCTAGCTTTCTCGTACTTGGTGTACTTGATTTCTTCTTGTTTTGCCATAAGTATCACCTATAAACAGTTATTTATAAATGTTTCCTTAGCTCAGCTGTTTTCTTGACACCGATATCAATCATCTTCTCTATGTCTTCTGAGGTTAGCGGTTCTTCGCCACCTTTCTGCATTGCGCAAAGTGTATTGTCTTCAAGGGTTGCTACTGTCAATCTTGCATCAATGATCTTTTCTTCCTCTGTCAATGGATCGACAATGAATTTGTCGCCTATCTTAAGAATAGTACAAGACAAAGGTTTTGTGTTTGCTAAAGGTAGTTTCTTGTCTGTCTTTTCTTTGTAATTGACCTTTTCTCCTTCCAGTGTTGGAAACCTTGCATCACTTAGAGCTGCGATTGCAGCTAGTGCAGATGCGTCAAACAGGTTGCCTTCATCATTAATAGGGCAGATGTCAATACATGCAACCCAGCACTTTTCGCCTTCTGTTATACAGAGTTTTTTGAAATCTAAAACCTTAGATTCTCTTACTCCCCTGTCAACAATCCTTGCAATCTCAATAGCTTGTATCTGAGGAGGGCCTAGCTCAAACGCAGGGTTGGATAATGGCAGTAATTCTGCACCTACCATTATAGTGCCTTTATCTGGAGAATCAGGATAAGGCTGCAGTACTTCTAGCTTTACTCCTGCCATTACTATTGTACCTCCAATAGTCACTCTTGCAGAGCCTTCAGCAGCTTTAGCAACTCCGTACTCTACTTTAATTGGTTTTCTGTATTCTAAAGCTTTCCTGCCGTCTAATCTAAAGTCATCTTTCAATAGCTTAGTAATGTGTGCTTTTGATTGTTGATTAATCATTTTGAACCACCTTTGTATTTAGCTTTCAATGCCTTTTTCTGCACTTCGTAGATCTTTATTGCTGCTTTCTTGCCAAGCTCTATAGCTTTTTTCATCTCTTCTTTGCTGATTAAGCCGTCCATCTGTAATAAGGTAATTTTGCCGCTGTTAGGCAGTATTGCCATTGGTATGTCAGCTACATCGCCTTCTTCAAAAGACTCTTCTTTGTAGTCAAGGTCAACTAAAACCTTATCTCCAACTTTACCTACAGCAACAGAGCATACAAGATCTTTCATCATGAATCCTGCATCAGCTAATGCCATTGATGCTGCACAGATACCTGCACATCTTGAACCTGCATCTGTCTGAGGCAGCTCAATAAAAACATCAACCACTGAGTTAGGGCAATCTGAAAGATCCATAACAGGCAGTATTGCATTTGTTGATACCATTGAGATCTCTTTTGAACGCCTATTTCCGCCAGGCCTTACTCTATCGCCTGAACCTGAAAACGGCATCATGTTGTAATTGCATCTTAATGTTCCTCGTTCAGCATTCTGCTTGAACCTAGGGAACATCTCTCTTGGGCCATAGACAGCTGCTAAAGCTATTGTGTCGCCAATCTTAAATCTTGCAGAACCTACTGCATTCTTGATTACACCTACTTCAGCTTCTATCGGCCTTGTTTCATCATCTTTTCTTCCGTCATGTCTTTTGTTATACGTCATTATGATCACCTTTTAGTTGTCGCCAGAGTAATCTTTTTCCCTGTGACTTTTTCTAAATGCGCTTTTACAAGATCTGTTAATCCTGAAACATGCGATTTTTGTTCTATCATGTGTATTGTTTCTACTGCTATTAGCTCGTTCTTTCCATCAGGACCACTTACCCATACAATTCCATTCTGGCCAACTAGTATCCTACAGTCTGTAGCTTGTTTAATCATGCTTACCATTGAACCGTTCTTGCCGATGATTCTTGGCACTTTGCATGGTGTCACATGGATTATCCTACCAGGATGTAGTTTTCTAAGTCCAGGGCCTTTCATAGAAACATCAACTAGTTTCTGGGTTGTTACATTTACGATCTTTGTCATAATGTAATCTCCAAAATTGAAGAATCTACTTAGGTCTGCGCCTTTCTGGATGTATTGAGAAGTAGCATCCTTTAATGGCAGTACAGCTGTGTAAGCTGAATTAATATCAATTCTCCAGCCTGACATCATTATATCCTGTATCTTACCAATGATGTTGTCTCCTCTCTTAGGAAGATATCTGCCTGATAAAGTTATAAGCTTTATAGCTCTTCCGTCAATGTTGGTTAAACCAACCTTTGCAGCAAGAATATTATCTCCCTGCCTGTAAGTGCCCATGCCTGGCAAAAAATCCATTCCTGTAGCCAGTACTTCTCCAGGCACTACTATGTCTTTGTCTTTCACTTTTAATCCACTCATTTTATATCAACTCCGTAATTATCACAAGTCCTTTTTTGGACGGTTATGCCAGAGATGTAAGTCTCTAAGCATTATTTTTTGTTTAAGATCTTCATATCAACAGTCCCATGCGTTAGGCCATTGAGTTTGTCCATCAGATCATTCTGTAATCCTGCAGGCATCTCTAAGACGCACATCCATGAGCCGTCATTAGCCCATTCATCCTTTTTGACCTTGCCAAAATTCTTGACAACTGAGTATGCTTTGCCTGCAAACTTTGAGCCAATCCTAATTGCGATTTCTCTTATTTCGAATTTTATTGGCAGTATTGGTCTAAGTAGCTTGACAATCTCTTCTACTTGCTGTTCCTCTGATTTGAATTCGTCTATCTTGATCCTTGCTTCTTCAATAGCGTTTTCAAGCCTAACCATAGGGTGAGGTAACCCTGTCTTAGGGTCAACTGCATTAGCATGTATAATGTTCAGGATCTTTTTCCTCTTATTCTCTTTCATCTTTTTCCTGTACTCTGCAGTAAGCTGTATCTCTCCTTTCTGGATAATCACTTTAGCTACTTCCAAAGGATCTGAGGTTCCAAATGTCTGCTCCATTGCTTTTTCTGAAGCTAAAAGTCCTTTTTTAGCGTCGTGAAAAACCTTTTCAACTTTAAGAACGTCCCTTATACTAATATTAGCTCCGCCTTTGAATTCAATAGCTTTGTCAGAATCTACATCTATCTCAAAGTTATGTCCAGCTTTTTTTAATCTAGCTAGGTTAAGATGGATCTTTCCTGAGCTGTCAACCATTCCTTGTCCTGGCATTTTTATCACTTCTTCTTATTCTTTTTTATTTCACTAAGCAGTTTCTCTATCTTAGTCTTACCCATTCTTGTGAATCTCTTGTCTTTGGTTGTGATATAAGCAATATCCAACCTGTCTGCATTGAATTTACTGTCAACTGTCTTGATTAAAGCTTTTATTGCAAGCTTTACACCATCATCTATAGAGATGTTGTCATTGTATTCTTTATGCAGCATCTCTTCAACATCTGCTTCACCTTCACCAATAGCAGTTGCTTTGAACTGGAAGAATATTCCAGTAGGGTCTGTCTCAAATAATCTAGGTCCTTCTGAGTCAATACCTGAAACCAAGATAGATACTCCAAAAGGCCTTAAACCACCTGACTGAGTACAGATCTGTTTTAGGTTAGAGATATCCTTAACAACACTTAATGTGTCAATAGGTGTATCATATGTAACCCTGTGCTGCTGCGCTCTTAATTGAGCTCTTTCTATCAGCACTCTTGCATCTGAAAGAATCCCTGATGCAGTTGCACCCATATGTTCGTCAATCTTGAATATCTTTTCAACAGACTCTGGAACAACTAATTTGTCTACAATTCTTTTGTCTGTTACAAGAACTACACCATCTTTGCATACTATGCCGATGGCTGTACTGCCCTGTTTAACAGTCTTCTTTGCATACTCAACTTGGAGTAATCTGCCGTCTGGGCTAAACATTGTAATGGTTCTATCATATCCCATCATTTGATGGCTCATTGCTGGTTGCATTTTTATCTATACCTCCTTTAGATATCTATTTTCAGCTTTTTTTAATATCCCGCTAACACCTTTGCTTTTGATGATTACATCTTGGTTGTTTATTTTCTTTACTAAGGCTA
Organism: uncultured Methanosarcinales archaeon; assembly: GCA_964550525.1. GTDB lineage: Archaea > Nanobdellota > Nanobdellia > Woesearchaeales > JANQNQ01 > CAZJZJ01. The sequence continues at coordinate 1,228 of CAZJZJ010000041.1, read as the reverse complement.
TTGCGGTCTTTAAATGATCCACATATTTGTGGGCTACTCTAATCATACCTTTATTGTCTTTATACTTATTATTAAGCACCATAATACCTGCTTTTGCCATGCCTAATTCACCTAAAAACCTTGTAGAAACGTCCATAATAGCCTCTGAAACAGCTTTTGCACTGCTTATCGGGCTTTTTGAGACAATCTCAAACACTAAATAACGTTTTCTTTCTTTTAAGCTTGGTAAAAGCGGTTTTAGCTTCATCTTAATCTTCTTTCACCCATAACGATTGTTTTTAACCGAGAAGTCATCTTTCATTATCCTCTTCTGCTTCTCTCGTACTTTTCCAGGGAAGATGGAGTGGTTTATAAAGGTTGCTGTTTTTGTTGCGTTGCATGTGTTGTTACTAAGTAGGGAAAAATTTATAAATGTGTAATTACTCCCTTTTTTAATGGCTCTAGATGAAATTATGCAGGGTTTGGCTCAATTAAAACAAGGGATAAAAGAATATGAACAAAGAATTGAGCTTGTTGGTAAAAGATTTCCTAAGATTAGAATTGAAAGATTCTTAGAAGCGCTTAAACAGACCGATCTTAGAAAATGGAGAAAAGGAAAACATATATTTTACTCTCCAATGTGTGCTCCTTCTTTTGAACCTTTAATGGATTTTTTTAAAAGATGCAATAGGCAATATCAGACTGCATTGTTTTTTTTGATGGATGGATATGATCAATTAGATTTCAGAAAAAAACTTTCAGGTAATTGTGCAAAAATGGAACACCTACCTAAAAATAGCGTAAGTGTCGGCAAGTTATCTGATGTAGTTGATGATATATTACATGACGAGAATCTTGCTACTTTTTTAAGTCATGATTGTTGGCATCTTTTAGAGGATTTCTTAAATATGTTTAATTATTATGGTTTATCAAGACAAGGATTTGAGAATCTAAGAAAAAGTGTTGATGAAAGAGTTGGTTTGTACGAAAAACTAAACTCTGATCCTGCGTATATTGCCAGATCATTGCTTGAACCATTTAGGTTGGCTCAATATGTAATCGAAGCCAAATTTGATCTTGAGCACGAGTGTTGGTCTTTTAATCCTAAAGAGATAGTTGAAACAACTCAGGATATCTTAAACTCAAGGATTACTTATCAAGGTATAACAATAGGAGAAGTAATTACAAGAAGTGAAGATTTTGAGATGTATGGCAATTCTGGTGTTTTTTGGTCTGTTATATATAATCT
>CAZJZJ010000040.1:0-12846 GCA_964550525.1 uncultured Methanosarcinales archaeon | reverse complement strand
CAATGGAGTACAATCAATCAAGTTTAGGTTTCCTGATTATTTCGATGTCAGCTATGATCCGGTTATAACTAATAACCAAAAGATACTTAAATTAGAGGTTTTCAACACCTATAGTGCACAATTAATAGGTGAAGATCAAGTTCAACAACAAGTACAGGCTCCAATGGGATGCGGTAGATGTGGAGGTTGCAGTGGAGCTTGCGGTGGAACATGTGGAGGATAAAAGATGAGAAGAATAATGGTTACATTGATAATATTAAGTTTGTTTTTAGTTGGTTGTTCTAAAGAGCCAACAGGATATAGTACAGCTCCGCCTGTAGTTGAACAACAAGTAGAAGGTCTGGATGCTTTTGCGCAATGCCTAACCAATAAAAGCGCTGTAATGTACGGCACTGAATGGTGTTCTCATTGTAAAAATCAGAAACAGGCTTTTGGAGATTCTTTCCAGTATATTGATTATGTTGATTGCGATAAAGAAAGACAGAAATGTGTTGACGCTGGAGTAAGAGGTTTTCCTACATGGAAGATTAATGGAGAACTTTATCCAGGGGAACAAGAATTATACACATTAGCAGGCTTAACCAAGTGTGAAGTTGAATGAAAGAAAACAAGATAGATCCAATCTGTGGTATGAAAGGCCATATTCAAGCGCATGACCATTATTTTTGTAGCCAGCATTGTGTTAAGAAGTATGAAAAACAACAAGGCATGGATAGTTGTCCAAGCTGCGCTATTAAAGGTGGACATCGTCCTTGGTACAAAGAAAGGCTTTATGTTGTAGCATTGATTACTATTGCTTTAATGGTTACAAGTTATTTTAGTTTCCCAAAATTATTTACAGCTTTTGTTGATTATTTTAAATTAATATGGTGGGCTATACTGCTTGGGCTTTTTATCGGCGGGATTATTGACCATTTTATTCCAAGAGAGTATATCTCTAAGTTTTTATCTACGCATAAGAAAAGAACAATATTCTATGCAGTTGGTTTTGGTTTTCTAATGAGTGCCTGCAGCCATGGTATCTTAGCTATAGCAATCCAGCTTTATAAAAAAGGAGCATCTATACCTGCTGTAATCGCTTTCTTATTAGCTTCGCCATGGGCTAACCTGCCTATCACAATACTTTTGTTTGGTTTCTTTGGTATGAAAGCGTTCTTGCTAGTTGTTTCTGCTATAGTTATTGCTATAATCACAGGTTTTATTTACCAGATCCTTGATAGAAATAAAAAACTAGAAGAAAATCCTCATACTGTAAGTGTAGGTAAAGAGTTTTCTATAAGAAAAGATTTCAAGAAGAGGTTTAAAGGACACAGGTTTTCAAGGAAAGATGTTTATGGGGTGCTTGCTGGAGCTTGGTCTTTAGCAAAAATGGTTGTATGGTGGATTCTTATTGGTATGATTTTTGCTTCTTTTGCAAGAGCATTTGTACCGCATGAATGGTTTATGAAATATATGGGCCCTACTTTACTTGGTTTAGGTGTTACTCTTATCTTTGCTACAATCATTGAAGTATGCTCTGAAGGAAGTTCTGTACTTGCTTTTGAGATTTTCAATCAGACAAAAGCGTTTGGTAACAGTTTTACTTTCTTAATGGCAGGCGTGGCTACTGATTATACAGAAATCGGGTTAATCTGGAGCAACATAGGCAAAAAAGCTGCTTTATGGCTGCCTGTAATAACAGTGCCGCAGATATTGGTGCTAGGTTATCTGTTTAATATTTTATTGTGAAACGTCTAATTGAGAAGATCAGGGGGCTTAAGAATTCGTCTTTAAATAGAAAAAATTTAAAAACTTCGTCATAATTCTTATTCTATTGGAGGGGATGTATTATGTCAACACTTACAGATATATTAAATGAAAAAAAAGTATACCCAGATGATGTCTTAAAATTAGAAGCAATGGAAGCATGGTTTTCTCAATTAGGACTAACATCTGGTGAGGTTGAGCAAGTTGATCTAGGGAATCTTTTTCTTACAGGTAAAACAGATACAAATGCAGATGGTTTTAGTATTGGTTATAAGGTAAGTTTAGATAAGCCATTTATAGCTGAGGGGCACCAAGAATCCCATACACCACTAAGCTGGGTAGAGATGAATATTAGAAGAGAGGGTATAGGTTTTATTGATTTTAAGTATTCTGATGATGAAGGATATGCAAATATAGTCTTACACTTAAGATATGAGAATGATAATGCATATATGTCAAGGGTAGTATCAAGAATTAAGCTTCAGGGAGTGGGTAGTGCTGATGTTAAATTACCTGAAAATATACCCATCGAGAGAGCACCAGCAGATCTGGGTGATGCTTCAATGGATTTAGTTGGAAGAATTCAGGATAAAGTAACTAAATTGTTCTTACTGGGAGAAGGTTGGAATAAGGTATATGACAAACATTTTGAAAGTGCTGGTGAAGAATATGACGCGTTCGCTTTGTCACTTTCAAAAGGCGTAAGAGAGATAACTCATTTTGTCTATACATTAAGTAAAGGAGAAGACAGCGTTAGTTATGTTGTCCTTAAAAGAGCTAAGAATGGAGAACTGGATTACAGGGTTGTTAAGATTGACAAAAGGCAATACGAAGCAAGGAAAGGTTTTGATGCTGAAACAGCTTATTCTAAAGATACAATTGCAAGTCTGGATAACAGGTTTAAAGGAGTTGAAGTAGCTACTTTTGATGAAAGATGTGAGAGTTATAAAAGACAGACAGATAGCGATGAAACCAAGAAAGCCTTTGATGGAATGCTCATCTTGCTTAAGTTGGCTACTAAAGCCGGCTTAAAATGTGACAATAGGAATGTAAGGTATGCGATGGGATTAAAAGCTGCAGATAGAATAATAAGAGATTATGATGAAGCTAGGGCAAGGGTCGAAGAGTTTAGAACTAAAATCCATAAAGGAGAAGTGAACATAAAAGAAGAGATAAAAGACCCTTTATTATTCAGTTATCTAACGAACCAGTATGAGCTAAAGGGTGTAGATGTAAAGCTCAAAGTACAGGCCACAGGAAAATAAACTTTTTCTTTTCACTTCATCTTCCTAATCGCCAAATCAACTGCTTGCATTAGAACGTCGTAAGTTTGAGAAACAGCAGGGCAGTAAGCGAGTTCTACATTGGAAAGGTCTTTGATGTTCATTCCTGAGCAGATTGCAGTTGAAATTACATTAATGCGTTCAGCTGCTCCTGCGCCGATAGCTTGTCCGCCTAGAATTCTGCCTTCTTTGTTTACAATGATTTTGACTGTTAAAGCCTTGCCTCCTGGATACCAGTCTGGCAATGAAGTGCCTTTTGCTTTTCCTGTTATGATTTCAAAACCAGCGTCTTTAGCTGATTGAGTGTTTAAGCCGGTTGAAGCGATCTCAATGTCGCCAACCACTGAGACAAATGTTCCAGCTGCACCTTTATATTTAAGATTACCGCCAGCTGCGTTAGTTCCTGCAATTGTACCTTGCTTGTAAGCAGAGGTAGCTAATTGCATCAAAGTTGGTTTGCCTGTTATTGCGCTTTTAATTTGCACTATATCGCCAACTGCGTAAATGTCTTTGACATTGGTTTCCATTTTATCATTAACAATAACATTGAAATGTTCAAGTTCTACTCCTGTATCCTTAAGAAGCTTCACATTTGGCCTTACACCTGCAGCCATGATTACAATATCTGCTTTTATTTTGTTTCCTTCAACTATTACTCCAGTAACTTTATTGCTGCCTTCAATCTTTTCAACCTTTTTGCTGAACATAAGTTCAATTTTTTCGTTAGCCAAGTATTCATGCAGAATAGTAGCAGTATCTTCATCAATAGATTTAGGTAAAGCATAAGGCAACATCTCAACTACAGTTACTTTTATCCCTTTTTCCTTGAAAGCATAAGCAGCTTCTAAGCCAATTGCACCTGCACCTACTACAACTGCATGTTTAGCTTTTTTCATGAGTTTTTTTATTTCCTCAGCTTTATTAGGGTCTCTTAAAGAAAAAACACCTTCAAGATTATTGCCTGGGATTGGTGGCATAAACGGAGAAGCTCCTGTTGATATGATTAAGTCATTATACTCAAGCTCGTATTCATTGGTATTAACTAGATTCCTTATTCTAACTCTTTTGTTCCTTGAATCAATCTTAACTGCTCTATGTTTTTTGTACTGCACTATACCCATTTTTTCCAGAGAAAGATTGTGTTTAAGGTGTTTTATATCCTTGATCTTGTTTTCCAGGAAAAAAGGCAACCCGCATGTATGCAATAGATCAAAATCCTTTTCATCCACTATAATAATCTCAGCCTGGCGATTGGTTTTCTTAATAGCTAAAGCTGCTGCAAAACCGCCTGTACCTAAGCCGATGATAATTATCTTCTTTGCCATGTTGGTTTGGATACATTAATAGTATAAAAAGTTAATTGAAATAAAAGAATTTCCACAAACTTTTTAAACCCACCACCAATAATCCTTACACGATGAAAATCAACCCGTATTTGGCAGCGAAGGAAACCATATCTAAGGCTGCTAAGAAGATAGATCTAGAGGATTGGATTTTACAGATTCTGCTTAATAATAGAAGGCAGCTTGCTGTGACATTCGCAGTTAAGATGGATGATAATTCTATAAAGATGTTTAGGGCATTCAGAGTACAGCATGATAATACTCGCGGACCGTTTAAAGGAGGAATAAGGTATCATCCTATGGTTGACCTTAATGAAGTTAAAGCATTAGCAACCTGGATGACTATCAAGTGTGCTGTTGTTGATATCCCTTTAGGCGGAGGTAAAGGTGGGGTTGAATGTAACCCTAGAGAGATGTCTAAGAACGAGCTTAGAAAGATGACTCGTGCTTTTATTAAAGAGATTGCTTTGGTTATAGGCCCTGATAAAGACATACCTGCACCTGATATGTACACCAATGCAGAGGTTATGGATTGGATTGTAGATGATTATGCAAGGTATACAGGCAGCAGAAAAGAGGATGTGCTTGGAGTTGTAACAGGTAAATCCTTAGAAAATGGAGGTTCTGAAGGTAGAGCTAAGGCTACTGCTTACGGAGGATTCCTTGTACTGAATACTGTTTTGAATAAAAACCTTGTAAAAGGTGCTAAGAAATTAAAGGATTCAACTATTGCTGTGCATGGGTTTGGTAATGCAGGCAGCCATTTCGCAGATTTTGCTTGTGCAGACGGAGCGAAGATTGTTGCTGTATCTGATTCAAGAGCTGGAATCTATGATCCTAAAGGTCTGAATATCCCTGCAGTTATCCAGCACAAAAAGGATACAGGCTCTGTCAAGGATTTTAAAGGTGCAAAGAATATAAAGAATGATGAAGTTTTGACACTTGATTGCGATATACTAGTTCCAGCAGCTATTGAAAACGTGATAACTAATGCAAACGTAAGCAAAGTAAAAACAAAAATGGTTCTAGAGCTTGCTAACGGCCCTATCACACCTGAAGCTGATGCTGATCTGCATAAAAGAGGCATAGTTGTTATTCCAGATGTGCTTGCTAACGCAGGCGGTGTAACTGTTTCTTACTTTGAATGGCAGCAGAACATAAGAAAACAGCATTGGCCATTATTACAAGTCAACAGAAGACTTAAGAAAAGAATGGAAGAAAACACAATGCATGTTTTCCATACTGCAGAAAAACATAAAACTAACCTAAGAACAGGAGCCTATATTCTTGCAATTGAACGTATTGCTAAGTTGTTAAGAGAGAAGTATAAGAAAGAATAAAAAATAAAAAATAATTCTTTACGTTGCGCACTTACCGTCTAGTTTGTGTCCTTCACCTGTGTATGTGTATGATGCGCTTGTTTCGTCATCTGTGTAGGTTATGCTTACGTCAAAGCTGTATGCATCTCCTGCGTCACAGGTTGTAACATCTGTAATTGTACAGTTTGTTGTTTGTCCTGCAGATAGACTTGCTTGGTTGCAGGTTGCACTATCACCATCGATTGTAACTGTCAATGATGAAACACTGTTTCTCATGTTGTTTCTTACATCAAGCACCATATTATCATCTGAAGCTGTAACTGCATAGCTTGGGATAGCTACATCAGCGGTTTGCCAGAACGAAGTAGATGCTCTGGATCTTGCACCTGTACCAATCCCTGGGATACCTCCCATAGCTCCAACAACAATCAATGCGATGATAATAACAATCGCCAGAATTATCAAGTACTCTGTAGCACCTTGTCCTTTCTTATCCATCTTATCACCTCTTTAGCATTAATTTTAGCAAATATACATATATTCTCGGGTTTCCAGTATATAAAGGTTTCTATTTAGACTGCTTATAAACACCACCTCTGTGGTCAAAGCAATTTATTATGATTCTATCTTTATCTAAACGATAAATGATTCTAAATCGAGTTATTCTTAAGCTTCTGTGGTTCTTTAATTTGTATTTTAAAGGCTTTCCAGCTTCTGGAAGGTCTTTTAATTTTTTAATCTGAGAAATAATCCTTAACCTAGTGGTTTTATCCTTAATTCTCTTAAATTCTTTCTTAAATTCCTCAGAAAAGATTATCTCCATTTTACTGCATCAACAAATCGTCAATCTCTTCATCACTCATACGGGTGTCTGCTTTAACTAACTTGCCTTTTTTAATCTGGTCTTCGCTTTTCCTAATCTTGTCTATCAATATCATATCATTTCTAAGAGATTCTTTTCTTATCTGTTTAAGGAGTATATTCCCATCTTCATTAAACACCAAGAATTTTGTTGAAGGCTTTATGCCTGCATCTTTCCTTACTTCAGAAGGTATTACAACCTGCCCATTCTGAGATATTTTTGTTATAGCAACTTCCATTTTATCACCAGTTACAATACATTTTAATATTAAAACAGATTGTATATATAAATGTTTTGGTTTTGGCTCTTTACACTATATCAATCCACCGAAAAAGTTGCCAATTACAACCCTGAATACAGCGAATATGATTAGAGTACCTGCTATAAGTAATGGAACGTATTTAACTCCTGAGCGAGGTTTGCCTTCTGAGATTACACCCATGAGTATAGAAGCAAGTATCGATGTTACAATAAGTACAGCTATTGAAACCTTGAGTAAGAAGTCTACAGTGATTACAATGTCTCCAGCTAAAAAACCCATACCAAAAGCAGCTGTGCCTGCTCCTGCACCTGATTTTGCTTGCATTGTTGTTAAAACATCAATGAATTGTATGGAAATCGCTAATAAGAGCGGGGTTCCAATGACTATAGAGAACATTATAAAAGCTATATATGTCTTTGCGCTTGTTAGCAGTTCTCTTTTAAGGCTGCGAGTAGTTTCTATGTCTTTAGCTAATTCCTCTAATAATTTAGCGAAATGACCTCCTGAACGCATTGCTGTAGTGAATAGTTTCATAGCTCTATCTAATGTTTCAGATTTAATACGTTTAGTTATCTTAAGCAAAGCCTCTGCAAATGAATCTGTGCCTAGGGCTAGGCTGGTTACATAATGGATTTCTTCTGCTAAAGGGCCAAATTCTTTTCTTGCAGCAAGTTTTAAAGCTTGATAAGGAGTCATACCTGCTCTTACATCTGAAGCTATAAGCTGTAAAGCATCTGGCAACACTTCTTCAACTCTTTTAGTCCTGTCTTCAGCTTTAAAATAGATTACAAAGTAAGCTATTGCTTGTATTATTAAAAAAGCAAGCAAACCAAAAACAAGATACTTATATGAAAAAGCTTTGCCTAGGAAAAAAGGCACAAGCAAGGATACAGTCAGGCCTAGCAAAGCTAGTATTGTAGCTGAGCCAAGATAAGAGTTTACTTCTACTTTCTCACCTGCATAAATGATCTGCTGCCTTAAATGTTTCCTATAAATAGGAGGCAGCAGTCTTGCAAAGTTCAAGTAAATCCTATCTTTAAGCTTCATTTCTTTTTCTTTTTAGGTTTCTTTTTATGGTGTGGTCCGTATGTTTTCTGGGAAATCTTAAGCAACACTACAAACAAGAATATCAATGCAACGTTTCCAATGATTGAGAAGACATACATCCAGGTCTTAGAGAACTGCCCTATTACAAGAATCTTCCTTAGAAACATGGAAATCACATAGATGAATGTGAATAAAAGTACCTTCTTAAACAAATCGTACTTTATCCTTGCTTCGATCTTTTTAACGATCTTTGTTTTCTTATGATGTACATCATAATACCATAACTTAATGATTACGAAAATCATCATTCCCAAAGCTTCAGCTTCAATTATAAATTCTATAATATCTAATGTATTCATCATTTTTTATCCCTCCGGAAATATCTTATTAATTATAAACATCATACGTTTATAGCAGGCCTCCTAGTTTTTACAAAACCAATGAGTATGATCTGTGCAATAAAGCAAAGTGTGATGAAAACTATGAAAAAGGCTTGAGTAATACCAAAACCTGCGAAACTGCTTAGGATTATCATCAAAGTCGCGCCTATAGAAGGTACAGCGACTGCAAACAACATATAAACAAGAGTCCACATATTAAGTTCATGTGTGTAGCTTTTTATTTTATCCCTTTGATCCAAAGCAAGGTCATCTATTAAGGTTCTTAGAGTTCCTTTCAAAGAAGCGCCTGCTTTCAAAGTATTGATCAATTGCCACGTTGTTTTCCTTAAAAACTCTGATTTTGATTCCAATGCCATTTTTTCTAAGGCTTTATCTACAGGCATGCCTGAATTAACATTTCTTACAACCTTATCAAGCTCAATTGAAGCCTGCCCATAGCCTGCTTTTGAAACATTAACCATGCCGTTGAATAAAGTAACTCCTGAACTTATCTGTAGCAGTAGGTCTTTTAAAGCAAAGATAAGATGTTTATCAACTAACTCGGCTTTCTTGCCAGCCATGATTTTCGGGTAACGGATTAAAGTAAAGAATATCACAGCAAAGATTAATGCAGCGTAAGCTGCGCCTTGCCCAAGTGCAGCTGAAAAGGTTTTGCCTTGAGTTTGATACAAAAAAGTAAGTAAAGCTGAGAACAATAAAAAGAATACAAGCCCATTGACAATTGCGCTGCTGATATACTCTTCTGCATCAAGGCCAATATCAGTTGCTTCTAGGTCATACTTCATCCCTGGGATAAATCGGGATAGTTTATTACTTACATAAGTGAATAACCTAGATAGTTTCCTAGTTAGTTTAGGCGGTACAAACATTAAAGGTACTCTTTGTGGCATTTTATTTTTTCTCTCCTTGTGCTCAGTGAGCCCCTGCCCTACTTCGCTTTGCTTCGCAAAGCTCCGTCTCGTCGTTGCTTGTTTGCTCATAAAAACCTTCGCAAACAAAGCAACCAATGACTTCGACGGTCATGGTCTCACTTGTGTTTCTCTCCAGCTTTCAAAATAATATTTGGATCTCCTTTGCTGTTAATCACATCCAATATAGGTTGTTTATTCTTGTAATAGACTCGCATAACTTTACCAACATCATCTATATCTTTGATGTCATTGTCAAGCATCCACTGCAGAACCATTTCTTTTTCTTTAAGATCGTCTTTTATTTCTTTAGGCGTCATACCTGTATGCAGGTTCAGGTCTTCAAACACTCTTACACTTTCGTTTGCCTTTTCAAACACATCCTGTCTTGGATGCCATCTGTAAAGATAATTTAGCTGAAGGTCATCTTTGCCACCAGCTAAAACCTCGCCAACCTCTAAAGTTCTTCTTAATCCTTTTCTTCTATCTCTGAATTGGACTAAGACAAGCTGTAAGGATTCAAGCTCTACTCTAGGGATCTCTATTGGCGGCTCGATCAATCTTCTTTTAACCTGTTCAATTGTATCTGCGTGCATTGTAGTGTAAACTGAATGGCCTGTATGCATTGCTTCGAACATGGTTTCTGCTTGCTGTTTTCTTCTTACTTCTCCTACAACTATCCTATCTGGCCTCATTCTTAATGACGTTACCAATAAGTCCAACATTGTTACTTCACCTTGGCCTTCAGGATTTGGGTTACGGGTTGTTAAAGGCACCCAGTTCCAAGTTAGGTTATCTGGCAGGGAGATTTCTCTTGTATCCTCTATACTAATTATTCTTTGGTTAGGAGGTATGAGGGAACACAAAGCAGACAACATAGAGGTTTTACCTGAAGCCGTCCCTCCCGCGACCAGTACATTAAGCTCGTACTGCATTGCCTGCCATAGTAAGGCGGCAATTGGTCTAGAGAGGGTATGGTTTTCAGGACTGATTAGATGGACTACTGTCCATGGATTACGGGAGAATCGTCTAATCGTAATAGTATTGCCTGCAGTTGAAATTGGAAACAATGTAGAAGCTACTCTGTCCCCACTTAACAAGTGCGCGTCCATGATTGGATTTAAACTATTTATCTCCCTGCCAACTTTCCTACCAATCTGGCTGGAAAGGTTATATACCTCCTCCTCATCTTTAAACATAATTGTGGTTTTACACCAACCGTATTTTTTGTGATAAATAGCAATAGGATTCTTTATCCCATTGATAGCTAACTCTTCTAACCAGTTATCTTCCATCAACATCTCAATCATACCTAGACCAAACATTCGATGGAGAACAATGCCAGCAAGAATTTCTATCTCATGGTCTTTTTTGATCTTTTCTTTCCCAGTCAGAAGATGTGATGCAATGATCTCTTTAGCTTGTTCAAGAAACTTTTCTTTAAGCTCTTTGTTTTTTTCAGGGTCTGTGATATTTTCAATCTCTACAGGAACCTTTTTTGCTAACTCATCCTTTAATTCCTCTAACAAAGCTTCAGTACCTTTCTCTAGTTTAGGCATTACAATCTCGTAAACTGGCACTTCAGCTCCTTCAACATCAAGAATACTAACAGTAGCTGGAACCTTGTCTACAGTTACTTTATAGCTATCGATTAGTTTTCCTTTCATTTTTTTATGCTGTGTTGAAAGTCTGTCGTTTTTAACCTATGGATTCAATGTTCTTAACCACATGATTAGCGCAACCAAGGCTGCGACCAACAAAATCGTGAATATTGTCAAACGTTTTGTTTTTTGTGTAAGCTTAAGAAGATGGAATTTCTTTGCTTTCACTTCTTCTTTTTCTGTTCCTTCTTTTTTCTCTTCTTTTTCTTTCTTTCCTTCTGTTTTTACTATTATTAGTAAGTAATATTGGTTAGTAATATAAAAAGGTTTTCCAAAATGTGTTATGATTTTGGAATAGGGACATGAAATCCAACAATTTATATATCACAAAGAAATACTAAAACTAAAATGGAAAACAAAGAAAAAATCAAACTTGTTAAAGAAGAATTATTGCCAGAGATAGAAGTAATAGAAGGTATGCCTAGGAAAGAGTATCTTGAATATTATGTAAAGGTATTGGAAGAAAACATTAAAGAAGCAAAAAAGATACTAGAAGAGAAAAAAGAAGAGTTGAAAGGATTAAAATAGCTATTTATGCATGCTTGCTATCACACCAAGAACATAATCTATTTCTTTTTCCAGCTGATTCAATAAGCTTACCCCTACATTTTTGGAAAAAACGAAAGATTTATAAATGTGTAGGGGTAACATATTTGTATGGCAACTATTAAGAAACGTAAAATAAGAAAACAGACCTATTATTACCTAGAGCATAGTCTAAGGAAAAAAGGCAAAACAGTGAAAAAGGAGAAGTATTTAGGTAAAACCATGCCTAAGAATATAGAAGAAATAAAAAAAGCATTTCTTTCTGAGGTATACAAAGAAAAATGGTATGATAAGTTAGACAAGATCAAAGAAAGATATTCTAAAGAACAAAAAAGAACACCTAAATCAGCTAAAGAAAAGCAAATAGAGACATTCATGATTAGGTTTACTTATGATACTAATAGGATTGAGGGTTCTACTTTAACTTTAAGGGAGACAGCTAATCTATTAGAAAAAGGCATAGCTCCAAAAGAAAAACCTATCCAAGACATAAAAGAGACAGAAGCGCATAAAATAGTATTTTATAGTATGCTGAACTATAAAAAAGACCTATCTTTACAGGTTGTTTTGTATTGGCATAGAGAGTTGTTTAAGCAAACTAAGCAAGATATTGCAGGTAAGATTAGAAAACACCAAGTTGCAATATCTGGCAGCAAGTTCGTGCCTGCTTTCCCAGCTGAAATAAATCCTTTGCTTAGAGAATTCTTTAGTTGGTACACTAAGAATAAGAACAAGACACATCCTGTAGAATTAGCAGCTTTAGTACATCTAAAATTTGTAACAATACATCCTTTTTCAGATGGTAATGGTAGAATTAGCAGGTTAATGATGAATTTTGTTTTAAATAAACACAAGTTCCCTATGTTTGATATACATTACGAAGATCGAAATAGTTACTACAATGCTTTAGAAAGATCTCAGACTAAGAAAGATAAAAGTATTTTTTTACAATGGTTTTTTAGAAGGTATATTAAAGAAAATAAAAGGTGAAAAAATGTCAGGTCCAGGCGAAGGTAAGATTCTTGTAAAAGACGTAAAAGTCTATATTCACGAGAAAGGAAAATCTAGAGCAAGTGTTACGCATATTGATATAGAGAGTGAAACGCTGGCCAAGATCATCAAGCCGAAAGAAGCGACCTATTGCGCAGGCAAGCATGGCGGTTGTTTCATTGGGTTGAAGAAAGAGATGATTGAGCGGGCTGAGAAAGTAATTAAAAAGAAATAATTCTAATGTGTTTTGGAAAATTGCGTCTGTGCCATGTATGCCATTGTTTGCTGTAGGCAAACATGGCATCCTGAGAAATCGCTTTGCGATTTCTGGGACACCAAAAATTGCGTAGCAATTTTTAAGTGTGGCCAGGACGAAGCTTTGACGAGCGTTTTTGCGAGGCAAAGCAGAGTAGTAATTTTCTGAAACACAGTCAAATAACAAAAGATTTAAAAACACCACGCTACTCTGTAAGGGGCA
>CAZJZJ010000039.1:5143-12848 GCA_964550525.1 uncultured Methanosarcinales archaeon | reverse complement strand
AATCTGTCCAATGATCTTTTCCATACGTAGAAACAACCTGGCCTGCTACATAGGTTCCAGACCTGTAATACTGCCCATCTTCTAGATAATAATCACCAGCCTCATTCTCAAACCAATCAGAAGTCCTACCTTCGAAGTCCTCATGATATGATTCTACTGCAAAAACAACACTAGCACATAGAATCAACACAAAACCTAAAACAATAATCTTTTTCATTTTTTTCACCTCGTTATTTTCACTCCCTAACCTCAACATCGTCAACAATCCCATCTGAATCCAAATCAATGCCCTCCACGACCTTTGCATAAATCTTTGGATTCTTTTTATTACCGAGCACAATCTCATTGAATTTCTTTAAGAAAGCGATGATTGCTGCTCTTGTCCCAGGATGGCGTTTTCCTGCAACCAATAGAATTGATTTGTTTTTGTTGTAAGGGTTTTTTGCCTTGACAATAATCCCAATTTCATCGCTAGGATAAACATTCCCTGACACAGTTGATTTAATATTATTCTGTTTATCAAACCTAACTGGAAGCTTATCATTAATCTTTTGAGTAACCTTATTAACAACAGGCCCGCCAATAAGAATAAGGTTATTATCCATATCCTCTTTATGCGTTTCTGTATCCAGCTTTACATTAAACCTTGGAACATAATTAAGAAACGTGCCTAAGAACAAAGCAAGGTCCATGCCATAATAGCCGTCCCTGCTCCTTGCTTTCTCAGGTCCATGCGGATCAGGACTTCCTACTATAATCATTGCATTAAGCTGACCGTCTTTAATAAACGGCTCTAAAAATTTGTTGGATTCTTCTTTAGAAGCAGTAATCTTTTGAGTTGGTTTCAACTCTGCAAACTTAAGTACAACAGCAGGCTCAATTAATGTATAATAATTAGCAACAGCACCTTGTATTGTTTCTTTCTTCAAAATTCTAATTATACCTGCTTTCTCCAAGTTACGAATATGGTAATATATCTTTTGTTCATGTACTTTTAATCTTTTAGACAATTCTTTAGGATAAGAAGGTTTCTCAGCCAGCAATTTTACTATCTTTTCAGCTAGTTCAGAAGTCAAAGCCTTGATTTGGCTTGCTTTCAGTTCCTTGACTGGAAGAGAATATGTCCCCTCTGGCCGTTTTTCAACAATAAACATCTTAACCACTAACAAACTTTTTTTACTAGTATTACAATTCTTTTAGTAATACTTATATATAAGTGTTTCGTTTTAAGGTGGAATAAGCTAATATTGACACATTTCCGATAAATTTATCAAAACATCCAGCAAAAGAAGGTAACTTTAATATGAATGTTTTAAATTATATCAAAAATGAGAATTATTATGTTACTATAGACTCGAATCTACGAAGTTTGTTGAATAGTAAAATCAAGAATAAGTTAAGATTTACAAAAAGTTTAGATTTTTCATATAAGACATTACTCAGAATACTTAAAAAAGCGGATTATTGGACTAATCTTCAAGATTATTTTAATCTCTGCGAATTATTATCAATCTCAAAACATGTAGCCATACAAAATATTACTAGATTAAAGACCAAAAATTCTTTCCCGATAACCACAAAGAATATCAACATTAATTCAAAAGAGTTATTTAGGATTCTAGGGCATTTACTTGGTGATGGAGGGATTCATGTTGTTAAGAATGAAGGTAAGTTTAGAGCCTTTTATGTTAATAACGAACAAGTATTGTTAAACTCTTTCCAAAAAGATGTGAAAAGTATTTTTGGAGATGTAAAGTTATATTCGAGAGCAAGAATTGAGCATGGGGATGAAATTTGGCTACCTTCAACAGTTGGTTATATGCTTTATCAATTGCTCAAATATGAAAAACTGAATAATAAAAAGAGGACACCTGAATTTGTTTTTAATTCTGAAGAAAGCCTTATCTGCTCTTTTTTACAAGCAATCTTTGATGATGAAGGCTCAATCTCAGTGGATAAACATACGATTGTTATTTCACTTGGAAACAAAGAGCTTTTGGAGGATATCCGTAATCTATTGTTGTCAATTTATATCAAATGTAATCCTATTAGGAAAATTGTGCCTAAAAATAGGTCAATAATGTATAGATTCTCTATAACTAGTAAGAATAACATTCTGAGATTTAATGAAAAAGTTGGTTTTAAACACCCTCTAAAATTAAATAGATTAAATAAATTAGTCTCAAAATACAGGTGAAACAAATGTGTGGAATAGTTGGTTACAAAGGCTCAAAAAAAGCAAGTATAATTTTACTAGAAGCATTGAAGCAATTAGAATATAGGGGATACGATTCAGTGGGAATGGCAACTTTAGTTGAAAATAAAATACTCTTAAGAAAAGACGTTGGTAGGGTTGATGCTGTAAATAATAAATTAGATTTTCTTTCAATGCCTGGAAATATAGGGATAGCACATACTAGGTGGAGCACAACAGGAGCAGTAACACAAAAAAACGCTCATCCGCATCTTTCTAACGACAAAAAGATTGCAGTTGTTCATAACGGTATTGTAGAAAACTATCAGGAATTAAGGGGATTCTTAAAAGAGAAAGGATTTACTTTTCAAAGCGAAACAGACACAGAGATTATCCCTAACTTTATTCAATACTATATGGCTAATGGAGATGATTTTGAGACTGCAGTAAGAAAAACATTATTGGAACTTGAAGGTTATTTCGCTATTGTTGCAATGCTTCAAGGTTCAGATAAAATAATCGGTGCAAGAAGAGGCAGCCCTTTGGTTCTTGGCGTAGGTAAAGATGAATTCTTCCTTGCTTCAGATATCCCTGCTTTCCTAGAATTCACTAACAAGGTTGTTTATCTTGATGATGATGAGATGGTTGTAATCAATGGAGACTACAACATTCTAAATTTCCAGAAAAACAAAGAAATAAAAAAACAGATCAATGAAATCGAATGGTCTGTAGAACAAGCACAAAAAGGTGAATACCCTCATTTCATGTTAAAAGAGATACATGAACAGAAGTTTACTGTTAAACAAGCTATTGAACACAGTCCTAAACTTATTAAAACAGTTACAGATGCAATTAAAAACGCTTACGGTGTTTTCTTTGTAGGCTGCGGTACTAGCTACCATGCTTGTGTATCTTCTGCTTATCTTTTTTCAAAAGTTGCAAAAAAGCACGTTAACGTTGTTTTAGCTTCTGAATTCAGAAACTATGAACATTTTTTAACAGACCGTACATTGATGATAGCTGTATCTCAATCAGGAGAAACTGCAGATTTATTAGATGCAGTTAAGGTTGCAAAAAAGCACGGTGTAAAAATAATCGCTGTAGTCAATGTGATGGGCTCTACTTTAATGAGGCTTGCTGATCATACTATATTAATGAACGCAGGCCCTGAAATCTGTGTACTTAGCACAAAAAGCTATACTTCACAGATTGCAATCATGTTAATGCTGGCTTACTCTGTTGCAGGTAAATTTAAACAAGGCAAAGCTATACTTGATAAAGCAGCTGGCTTAGTTGAATCTGTGATTGAACAAAACGAGCCAAAACTAAAAACATTAGCAAAACAACTTAAAGATCAGCATGATTTCTTTCTTATTGGAAGAGACCTTGCATTTCCAAGCGCGCTTGAAGGTGCACTAAAGATCAAAGAAGTTTCTTATATCCATGCAGAAGGTTTTGCAGGCGGCGAGTTAAAACATGGTACAATTGCTTTGATAGACAAAGGAGTACCAACAATCGTTTTGTCAACCCGTGAAACCAAAAAACTTATATTAAGCAATGCTATGGAGATTAAATCCAGAGGCGGCTATATCATTGGAATAGACGAGAAAAACAACAGTGTGTTCGATGCTTTCATTGAAGTCCCTTCAGTAGGGGACGCTGACCCAATATTAATGATTATCCCAATACAGATATTAGCTTATTACTTGGCTTTATACAAAGGCTGCGACCCTGATAAGCCAAGGAACTTAGCAAAGTCGGTAACTGTAAAATAAAACAATACAGCATTGTTAAAAAGTACTACTCGCCTTTGCCTCGCTAAAAACCACGCTCGGCAAAGTCTCGCCTGGCCTGCCATTATTGCCTTCGGCAATAATGACAATAATGGCACAGACGCACTTTTCAACAATGCTAATGGAGTAAAAGGTGAAAAATGAAACTCTTCGGAACAAGCGGTATTCGAGGTAAATATCCTGATTTTGTAAATGAGAAAATGGCAGCTAAACTAGCTTATGCTATAAACAAGTATGCTAAAGGCCAGGTTGCAGTTGCTATGGATCCTCGGCTTAGTGGCCCTAAACTAAAAAAAGCGCTTGTTGATAAAATCAAGCAAAACGTAATAGATTTTGGCATGGTGCCTACACCTGTTTTTTGTTTTGGTATAAAAGAGCACCATGATATAGATATGGGTGTTATGATAACAGCTAGCCATAATCCTGCTGAATACAATGGATTTAAGCTTTGGGATTTTAAAGGAAGAGCTTTTACACGTGACAAAGAAGAAGAAATAGAAAACCTGATGCAGGAAGATGGAAGTGAGAATGAGCAAGACTATTACAAAATTGTGAAAGAAGAGGATGTTGTTGCTAAATACAAAGAAACAGTAAAAAACAAGGTTACTTTGGATGGAAAGCTTAAAGTTCTTATAGATTGCGGCAACGGTGCTGCTTGTGATATAACTCCAGGATTACTTGAAGAATACGGTTTTAAGATTGTAAAACTAAACTGCGAAGCAGACGGTAAATTTCCTAACAGAAACCCTGAACCAAATTCTGATAACCTAACTGAAGCTTGTAAAAAAGTGGTTGAAGAAAAATGCGACATTGGTTTTGCTCATGACGGTGATGCAGATCGAATGATGGCAATCGATGAAAAAGGTAATGTAGTTGATTTTGATCGTTTCCTTGGCTTTATATCTAAAGAAATGACAAAAAGAGGAGTAAACAAAACAGTTGTTGTTACAGTGGATACTTCAATGACAGTTGATAGAGCTATTGGTGAAGGTACTATTGTAAGAACTCAGGTAGGAGATGTTTTTGTAGCAGCTGGTGTAAAACAAAAAGAAGCATGTTTTGGCGGCGAACCTTCAGGCAGCTACATATTCCCTGATTTTGGGTTATGGCCAGATGGTGTTTTCGCAGTTTTCAAAGTTCTTAGTTTTGTTGAGAAACTTGATAGACCTTTGTCAGAACTATTAGAAGAAATAAAAAAATTCCCCTTTTCCAGGGCAAAGTTTGATTGTCCAAACGAGCTCAAGGAAAAGGTTATGAAAGAACTTGAAAAATATGTTCCAAAGAATAGTAAACTTATCACTCTGGATGGTCTTTTTATGCGATTAAAATACAGTTCTATTCTTATTAGGCCAAGCGGTACAGAACCTTACATTAGAGTGAATGTAGAATCTGAAAAAGAAGAAAAACTTGAGAAACTTAAGACAGAATGGGAAAAAAGAGTGCAAAGGGTGATTAAACAATGCTCAAAACAGCAGTGAAAGCAGCTAGAGCAGCTGGCAAGATATTGATGAAACATTTTGGGAAGATTGAGAATGTTGAGGCTAAAGACCCTCATAACTTGGTAACTAATGTAGATCTAGCTTGCGAGAAAAAGATTTTGGAGATAATAAAAAAGAAATTTCCAGATCATAACATCTATTCAGAAGAAGCTGGTAACGAGCAAAAGAAATCAGAGTATACTTGGTATATAGATCCTTTGGATGGTACACATAACTATATAGCAGGCACACATATGTTTGGTTTAGCTAGGAATAATGAAATGATTGTTGGAGTAATCTATCTCCCTTATTTTAAAGAACTCTATACAGCTGAGAAAGGTAAAGGCGCTTTTCTTAATGGAAAAAAGATTCATGTTTCTAAAAGGAAGCTTTCAGATTCAAGGGTTGTATTTGATAGTAATCTGTATAAAGGCCAGAAACTTAGTTTAATTCTGCTTGATATTATCAGGAGAAAGGTATTCATGATTAGAATGCTTGGTGTAGCTGTTCTTAACTGGGCTTACCTTTCTACAGGTAGGTTTGATTTCCATATTACTTTTGATACAAAACCATGGGACATAGCAGCAGGAGCTTTAATTGTTGAAGAAGCAGGCGGTAAAGTAACTAGGTTTGACGGTAAGCCATGGAACGTAATGGATAAACAGCTTATTTTTTCAAATGGGGTTTTGCATGACGAGCTTGTGAGGTTAATCAAAAGTGCCAAGTAAAGCAGTAGTGCTTGCAGCTGGAAAAGGAACCAGGTTAGATCCTTTAACAGACCTAAAACCAAAACCTTTGCTGCATGTGATGGGCAGGCCTTTTTTGAGTTATGTTATCGAGAATTTAATTAAAACTGGTTACAAAGATATAGCAATTATTGTAGGTTATATGAAAGAACAGGTTGAAGAGTTTGTTAAAGATGGTGGTTTTAAAGTTACTTTAATTGAACAGCATGAGCAGCAAGGTACAGGCCATGCAGTCTCTTTAGCTGAACAATTTGTAGGCAAAGATGACTTTGTTTTAGTCATGGGAGACAACCTATGTAGTGTAGAAGATCTAAAACAGCTTGATAAAAAAGATGAATTCTGTTACCTTCTTGGTTATGAACATGAACAACCAGAAAACTATGGAGTTATCTTTAAAGAAGGCGAATTTTTGAAAAAGATTTTAGAGAAACCTGAAGAAAAGGTTGGTAAACAGATAAATACTGCATTCTATAAGCTTACTCCTGAGATATTTGAAGCTTTGAAACAAATCAGAAGATCAAGCAGAGGCGAACTTGAATTTACAGATGCACTTAGTCTTCTTGCTAAGAGTAAAAAGGTTAAGGTTCTTGAGTTAAATGATTTCTGGCTTGATTTTGGCTATCCATGGGATATGCTTGATGTGAATAGGTTTTTCTTAGAGAAAACTGAGGAGTATAGAAAAGGAGATGTTTCTCCAAAAGCTGAACTTATTGGTAAGGTTATTGTTGAACAAGGTGCAGTTATTAAATCAGGCTGCCATATACAAGGTCCTGTTTTCATTGGAAAAAACTGTGATATTGGTCCAAATTGTTATATTCGTCCTTTTACTTCATTAAGTGAAAATGTGCATGTAGGTGCAGCTGCTGAGATAAAAAATTCAATAGTAATGTCTGGCAGCAAGATACCTCACCATAATTATGTTGGTGACAGTATTATTGGCTCTAACTGTAATCTTGGTTCTGGTACTAAAGTAGCAAATCTTCGTCATGACAATAAAAACGTGTTTATAATGGTTAAAGAAAAAAGGATTGATTCTGGCAGACGCAAGCTAGGAGTAATCATGGGTGATAATGTCAGGACAGGTATTAATTCCTCGATTATGCCTGGTGTTAGGATTGGCTCTAATGCAATGCTTGGCCCTGGTGTAGTTTTATACCATGACCTAGAAAAAGATAAATCTGCTTATGTTAAGCAAAAAATAGATGTAAGATAAGAAAAAAATTATTTAGCAGCTATCATTGTAGAGGTCATTCTTACTTCTGAAAGAGTTCTAATCTTCTCTACAACAAACCTCTCCAAAGCTTCAGGACCTTCAAGCTCCACTTTAGCAATAATATCCCATTCACCAAACAGCATATTTATGTCTTTGACTTCATCCATCTTTCCTATATCATCCAATATATCCCTTTCTGCGCCAGGGTTAACTTCCAACAATACATATGCGAACATCGCTTTCACCCCCGTGTGTAGTTTATAGGTAAGTTTTAGATGTAT
>CAZJZJ010000039.1:0-5043 GCA_964550525.1 uncultured Methanosarcinales archaeon | reverse complement strand
TTGTTCTTATAGTTGCTAATTCTTTGTCATACTTAAACGGCTCGTCAGACATACCTGCCAAAGATGACATTATGCTTGCGTACGCAGCACTTCTAAGTGCGTTTCGATTGGTCTTAAGATAACCATTTAAGAAAGCTGCTCCATATGTATTCTCTGCTCGTATAGGAGAGACTAATGCTTCTGATCCTAATGAAGGAAGTTCTACTCTATATCTTTCGTTTTGATCCTGATATGATACAATGTAGCTTCCATCTCTTTGTTTGACTACTAAAACAATATCATCGTTTGATATTTGCATTACATTTTCAAGCCAATCCATTGCTTTGTATAGGTCTTGCTGTCCTGAAACACTCTCTGCTTCAGCTTGACCCATCTTAATTATATCAACCTGTCCAGCAATCCTTACTATGTCTTTACATTGTTCATCTTTCTTAACGTATTCTTGTACATTCAGAGAAATAACACCACTATACATCTCTCTTATGTATTGTAATGTTTCTACAGGTATTGCTTCTACTGATGAACCAATATGGACACCATCTGTATTCTCTAAAACATTGTCAGGTATAAGCCCATCTTCTAAAGACAAAGCCTGGGTTTGTTCATAATCACCTATTTCATAGTTTCCATCTTCATCAACTTCAGCAGGATAACCTCTTGTAAATACACTTATATCATCCTTGCCATTGTAACCAACTACAGCTACAGATTTATCTGGTACTGAAGAAGGAAACTGGCTTGTAAAACCAAGTGCCCAAGCTAACTTTTCTTCAGCATTCTTACCTGAAAAAACCACCATTCTTATCAACCCCCAATTGTTTTGTTTTTATTATATTTTCCTTGCAAAAGACAGAAAACCTGTATGGCCTGTCATCCTTGACATTGGCCTTACTTTCCTATCTTCCACTTCCCATCCTCTTTTTAGCAGCTCGAAACTGTCGATATATATAAAGTCTTTGGTTTTCTTAATCGCAGAAACAAAATCCATCACCTGCGGAATTGTTGGACTGTAAGAAACCAAGAAACCACCTGGCTTTAAAGCTTTTGAAGCGTGTTCAATTGCTTCCCAAGGAGCAGGCAGATCTAAAGTGATTAAATCAATATTTTTTTCACTTATTCCTTTGGTTATATCCTTGTTTTTAATCTTGATATTTTTTAAGCCAAGGAATTCAATATTTCCTTTAACTAATTTATAGAAATCCTCTCTGATTTCATAGGTAACTACACTTTTCGCTATATTCGCCAGCATTAAACACAATGCACCGCTACCAGCACCTGCATCCACTACCTTAGAATTCTTGTTTATGCCAGTTTCAGCAATTATCAAACCAACCTCTTTCCTTGCTACAATCTGTGCTCCTCTTTTAATCTTTTTATAACAATCAATAAAACTAGGATCTAAAACAGTAAACTCTTTACCTTTGTTTGACTTAATCTTGGTTCCAGCTTTCTTCTTTAAGTCAGTGCTCTTAAAAAAACCATACTGAGTATGCAAGTCTCTACTTGTATCCCTGACTGCAAAAGTTTTGTCTTTGTTGATAAGGACCTTTTTAATGGGCTTCATAGTTGTGATGAACAAAACCATACTATAAAAATCTTTTTATTTACCAACTAAACCGAATAGTTTATATATGATTACCTACATAAAATGTACTGAGAGGTGCGAATTATCGAGCAGGACGAGTATTTTAAAAAATTGGTGAATAGTTCTAGTTTTCTTGATACAGAGCAGAATAAATCTGTTTCTAAACCTAAATCTATCCATAAGCTTAAGGATGAAGCCCAGGATATAAAAGAGATTGCCTTGGTTATGAAGAATTTCGAGTATTGCTGGAAACAGATCATGAAACTGCATGTTAAAGAGCAGTTCGATGATCTAAATGAAGATGAACAACTGGAAATCAATAAAGCAATGTCTGCTTTACACAATGTACAGAAAGATATCCTATTGAAAGAGCAGGTTACAGATGGCATAAAAACACTTTCACACTCTCTTGCATTGTTGAAAATATCTCAGGCAACAAAAGATTATGATGTAACTGAGGTACATGTTACAAAATTCTTAAAACACAAAACCTTTGGCATACATGCATTGGTTGATGCAAGCAAAGACTTTGAAAACAACATCAAATCAATAAGAACAAACTACAACAGCCTAATAAACGCAATCAGCGTCACAATGCCTCTAGAAAGCAAAGTCAAAGTCATAGACAATGACCCACTTAACCACATCAAAGAACTCCAAAACATACACGGAAAACAAAAAGAACTTCTATGCCACATTGGAAATAATTTTACTTCTATAGTCAGAGAGCTGATGAAGAACAAGACGTGTAAGAAGGTTTTGAGTAAGTTAAAATGAGGCTACTAGTTCCAATAATTCTTCTAGCAATCTTCTTAACAGCTTGCACTCCATTGCACCAAGTAGAAAATTCAAAAGAACTCATGGGCACGTTTGTTAAGATTACTGTTGTGAGTGCTGATATGGGAAAAGCAGAATCTGCAATCAGTGAAGCATTCATAGAAATAGAAAGAATAGAAAAACTAATGAGTGCTTTCCTTGAAACCAGTCAAGTCTATCAACTGAATGAAAACGCAGAAGTTGAAGCAGACGAGGAACTAAAGTTTGTAATAAAAGAATCCATTGTTTACTCTGACATAAGTGAAGGAGCATTTGATATAACTGTGCAGCCAATACTTGATCTATATTCCTATAGTTTCAGCGAACTAAAACGTCCGCCTACTGATGAAGAAATCGAAGAAACATTAAAGCTTGTTAACTACAATAAAATCAACATAGATAGAAACAAAATAACTTTACAGCCTGGCATGAAAATCACTTTAGGCGGAATTGCAAAAGGCTATGCCATTGATAAAGCAATTGAATCTTTAGAAAACAACGGAATTCTAAACGCTTTAGTCAATGTAGGCGGAGATATGCGAGCTATTGGCATGAAACCTGGTGCAGAACTGTGGAGGATTGCGCTACAGAATCCCAGAAATAAGGATGATTTCATAACCACAATCCCTTTCACTAACAAAGCAATTGCTACTTCTGGCGACTATGAACGCTACTACAGCCCAGACAAAAAAGCCCACCATATTGTAAACCCAAAAACAGGCACATCTGCTACAGAACTGATCAGTGTAACTATCATTGCAGAAACAGCACTAAAAGCAGATTCATTGGCAACAAGCGTTTTTGTGCTTGGCAAAGAAAAAGGATTAGAACTTATAGAAAACCTAGGCGGAATAGAAGGTTTAATCATAACTGAGGATGGAGAAATAATAAAGAGTTCTGGGTTTACTTACTGACACAACTTCTTAATTCTTTCCCATTCAGAATCAACACGTTTTTGAATGATCTCAATCTTATCTTTGTGCTCAGGCTTTAACAAATGTTTATATCTGCCTTGAGCTTTAAGCCAGTCTGTTATAGGTGCTGGATCTTTTACATCTTTGTTTAAAGTCCATTTACCATTCTCAAACTCTATTAAAGGCCAGAATCTTGTCTTGACTGCGATCTTAGAAAGTTCAATACCTTGGTCAATAGGGAATCTCCAACCACGGTTGCAAGGCATAAGTACAGTCAGTAAAGCAGGACCTTTGACTGCAAAAGCTTTTTGTGCTTTTGTAATCAGATCATTCCATTCAGAAGGTGCAGCTTGTGCAACATAAGGAATATTGTGTGCAGCTGCAATCTCAACCAGGTTCTTTCTAAACTGTTCTTTACCAAACTTTACTTTACCGTTAGGAGCAGTGTTGGTCCATGCTCCGTAAGGAGTTGCACTGCTTCTTTGAATTCCTGTATTCATGTAAGCTTCATTATCATAACAAACATATACAAAATCATGGCCTCTTTCAAGAGCACCGCTTAATGACTGTAACCCAATATCATATGTACCACCATCGCCACCGAAAGCTACAAACTTGATTTCCTTTTTCATCTTGCCTTTTTTCTTTAAAGCTCTATAAGCAGTTTCAACCCCAGCTATAGTAGCAGCTGCATTCTCGAATGCACTATGTATCCAAGGAATCCTCCATGCTGTATAAGGATAGATAGTAGTAGCAACCTCTAAGCATCCAGTTGCATTAGCAGCAACAATCGGATGATCAGTTGCTTTAAGGATCATTCTAACTATAGTAGAAGCTGTACAACCTGAGCAAAGCCTATGCCCAGGTGCTAATTTTTCAGGCTTTTTTGAAAATTCTTTTAAGTTAACCATTATTCCCTAACCCCTAGATAAGTAATTGGTTTTAGTTTATCTTCTTTTAGATCCTTGTAAACAGAATGTATCAATCCCAAAGTCAAATCACGACCACCTAACCCATATATATAATCAACAATCTTAACCTTTGAATCTTTAAGTGCAGATTTTACTTCCAGGTAAACAGGTCCGCCTTCTGCACCAAAACTATCTGACCTGTCTAAAACAGCAACAGCCTTAGCTTTGCTTAAAGCTTTTTTAATCTCTTCAGCTGGGAAAGGCCTGAACATTCTTATCTTAAGTAATCCAGCTTTTACACCTTTTGCTCTTAATTCATCAACAACAACCTTGGTTGTGCCTGCACTTGAATTCAAGACAACAATAACAAAATCAGCATCTTTAAGTTTGTATTCTTCAATAAAACCATATTTTTTTGCACCGAATGTTTTACTAAACTCCTTACTAACTTCTAAAATAATCTTTTTAGCATTTTTCATACCTTCTATCTGTTGTCTTTTATGTTCAAAATAATAATCCTGTAGATCTAATGGCCCATAGGTAGTAGGTTTTTCTACATCAAGCAAAGGCCTGATTGCGAAATGTTCACCTACAAACTTCTTAACTTTTTTATCTTCATAAATAGTTACTCCTTCTACACCATGGCTTGTAATAAAACCATCTAAACAAACCATAACTGGAAGCCTTACATCTTTATGTTCAGCAATCTTCATTGCCATCAATGTATTCTCATAAGCTTCCTGTGCATTCTCTGAATACAATTGTATCCAGCCAGAATCTCTGCAAGCCATACTATCTGAATGATCGCAATGGATAT
>CAZJZJ010000038.1:0-12968 GCA_964550525.1 uncultured Methanosarcinales archaeon | reverse complement strand
GTTATAAGGGGGGCATACTGCAGGATTAAGCCTAAATGTTTTATAAGGCAGAACCCTAATCTTATGGCACATCATACTCATCCTGTGCAAACTTGGCTGCCTGTTAAAGATTGCAATATCTCCATCCATTAATTGCCTTTCAACAATATAACCTGGTTGAAGCTCTTCAATCAACTGTTCCCTTGTTTCATCAGTAACCTTTTTCTTTTTTCCATCAGGCCTGACAATATAATTTGCACAAGGGTATGTTTTTGGCCCTTTCTCTATAAACTTCTTTAGGAACTCCTTATTCCATTCTGTTACTCTCTCAGGTACACTTAGTTTCTTTGCAACCTCAAAAGGCACGCCTACTTCATCCAACTCAATCATTGGATCTGGACTAATCACTGTTCTGCTTGAGAAGTTTGTTCTCTTACCTGCTAGATTATGTCTTATCCTTCCTTCTTTACTTTTTATCCTTTCTGTAAGTGTTTTCAAAGGCTGCCCGCTTCTATGCCTTGCTGGAGGCAATTGAGCAACATTATTATCAAAGAAAGTAGTAATATGGTACTGAAGTAAATCCCATAGATCTTCAATAATGATCTCAGGTGCACCTGCGTTAATGTTTTCAAATAAACGCTGGTTAATCCTAACTATATCTCCCATCTTGTGTGTAAGGTCATCTTCACTTCTCTCACCACTTTCAAGAGTGATTGAAGGCCTCATTGTAACTGGAGGTATAGACAGAACAGTTAATACCATCCATTCAGGCCTTACATGTTTTGGGTTAAGCCCAAACAATTCACAATCTTCATCAGTAATCTTTTCCATCCTTGACCTGATCTCAATAGGAGAAATCCTTTTTTCGTTTTCAAGGAAAGTAGTAGGTTTCTCTAAAGTTAATTTATACTGCCTTGATTTACAGTGCGGACATTTATTGATTGTCTTTAAACTTGATATAATATCTTTGATCTTAATTCTTCTTGCCTTTAATCCCATCTCAGCTTCAACATCTGCAAGAACCTTTGAATACTGGGCAATCTTGTTTTTAGGGATAAGCACTCTAGAACATTCCCTACATGTGCATCTTAAGATATTGAACAGGATAGGTACAAACTTAATATGGATAATTGGCCTTGCAAGTTCAATATATCCAAAATGCCCTATACATTCCTTTAATTTACATCCGCAAGTCCTACACTTAAGTCCAGGATCGATTACTCCTAACCTTGTATCCATAAGACCTCCGTCTACTGGATAACCTTCCTTATCATAAAGCTCAGGCGTAACAACCTTTGCAGAAGACATCTTTTTAATCATTTTAGGTGAAAGTACACCAAACTGTATAGTACATACTTTTTTGAATGTGAAATCTTGTTCGTATTCAGTCATTTTCTTTTCCTAGTATTTATTTTTCAAATTCAATTTTGGATATATACCTAAAGATTTAAACTCATCTAACATCAACTTAAAAGCATAACTCATTTCCACAGTACTTATCTCAACATTATCTCCGCAAAGCGGACAATATGATTTATTTTTGAACTCATCATGAACAGCAATGATTCCGCAACTTTCACATACAGGT
This sequence comes from uncultured Methanosarcinales archaeon, assembly GCA_964550525.1. GTDB lineage: Archaea > Nanobdellota > Nanobdellia > Woesearchaeales > JANQNQ01 > CAZJZJ01. The sequence continues at coordinate 11,401 of CAZJZJ010000038.1, read as the reverse complement.
ACTTTAGTTTTATCTGAATCAAACCTTTCTTTAAGAAGCAAAGATGCGCCGTGTGCAACAAAGGTATCTTTCTCCATCTCTCCTAATCTTAATCCACCTTCCTTGGCTCTACCTTCTGTAGGCTGTCTTGTTAATAACTGTATTGGGCCTCTAGCTCTGCTGTGCAATTTATTTGCTACCATATGTTTAAGTTTAAGATAATACATGTTTCCAATAAAGATCTTGGCTTTAAGCTGCTGCCCTGTCTGGCCATTATACAAGGTTTCAGTTCCGTTCTCTCTGAAACCCAAAGACAATAATTCTTTTCTTAATGATTCCTCTGACTCTGAATCAAAAGTAGTGCCGCTAATATATCTACCTGACAAAGCTCCAACCTTACCACCTACTAATTCAATCAAGTGTGCAATAGTCATTCTTGAAGGAACACCGTGAGGAGAAAATAAAAGATCAGGAACAACACCAGAAGCAGAAAAAGGCATATCAGATTGCGGTACAATAAGACCCACCACACCCTTTTGTCCGTGCCTGCTTGTAAACTTATCTCCAATCTCAGGTACTCTTTGATCCCTAACTCTAACCTCAATAAGTTTGTTACCTTCTTCATTCTCTGTTATAAGTACAAGATCAACTACACCTTTTTCTCCGTGTCGCATTGAAACTGAAGATTCTCTTCTTGTAGATGAGGCAAGGCTATACTCATCAAGACTACTCAAGAACCTAGGAGGTGAAGTCTTACCAATAACAACATCATTTTCTTTTACAAGAGCCTCAGGATAAACAATACCATCCTTCTCAAGATACCTATAATCCTGTTCAGATTTATATCCTTTAACATCTTTATCTGGGACACTTATCTCATCAACCAAGCCGCCAGCATACCTTAATTCTTCAGCAACACATGGTCTGTAATAAGAACTTCTTCCAAGTCCGCGGTCAATAGAGCTTTTATTGATCACAATCGCGTCTTCCATATTATACCCTTCATAACTCATAATCGCTACAACCACGTTCTGGCCTATAGGATGTTTATCAAAATCACTAATTGCATGCATTGAGGTATTAACTACAGGCACCTGTGGGTAATGCAGAAGATTAACATCAGTATCCATCCTTACAAGATAATTAGCAGCATAGAAACCAATAGCCTGTTTTTGGTTTTTGCTTCCTGCATTAAGCCTTGTTGATTGGTTGAAATTCCCATAAGGAACAAGAGAAGTAGCAAGACCGCACATAACCAGAGGTGTAATCTCCAGATGAGTATGTTCAGGAGACAATTCCTCTTCTGACATCGCCACTAGATTGTTTTCTTCTTCACTTGCATCAACATATTCAACAATACCTTGCTGGATCAGGTCATTCCAGCTGATCTCGTTTTTTTCAAGCTGTTTAATATGCTTTTCTGTAAGTGTAGAAACCCCGTCTTTAACAACAATCAATGGTCTTCTTGCTCTACCTTTAGAACATTCAAGATAGATCTCATTACTGTCCTCATCATAATAAACATTAACATTATTAGATATAGTGCCTTTTCTTCTATCAGTTATAACCCTAGCTACAAAGTCCTTAGGATTATCTGCATATCCTACAAATTTATTGTTAATAAATGCTTCTGCCATTATTTAACTGCCTCTAAACCAAGATTTTTAAGAGATTTTAAAAGCTCCTCTTCACTTGAAAACTTACTTATGTTACATAATAGAGCTAGGTTCTTTCTTAGACCAATATTAGTACCTTCAGGAGTTTCAATAGGGCACAACCTGCCAAAATGTGTCGGATGCAGCTCCCTTGCTTCAAAGTTTTCTTGTGAAGTTGACAATGGGCTAACTACACGCTGAAGATGGCTCATTGTTTCTAGGAAATTAAGACGCTGTATTCTTTGTGAGATACCTTTTCTTCCACCAACCCAATTACCTGTTGCCATACTACTGTATATCCTTGAAGTAAGAAGCTTATCCCTGATAATCACTTTTATTGACGGAAACTTACCCCTTTTAACAATCCTCTGGAAATTGTAAAGAAGGTCACCTATCAGAACCTTTAAGTTCACCCTGATTAAGTCGCCCAATAGGTCTCCGCTAAGCTTAAGCCTTTTATTCATATAATGATCCTTATCATCCTTAGGCAAATCACCGTTGCTAACCCTGATAAACTTCTTAACCATCTTACACAGATTATAAGCCTTAAAGATTCTATCCTGTGGAGTCACACCTAGATGAGGCAGAAGATATCTATCAAGTATCTCTCTCATCCTTTCTACTCTAATCTCTTTTGATTGTGTAATACCTATTCTTTTTGCAATATAATCAAGAGCATCTTCTTCTGTTTTAATATCCATGAACTCGTATAGGTTAACAAAGATCTCATCAAACTGTTTATCCCTTGAAACAAAGTTCATAATCTCTTCATCCTTCAACATACCCAATGCTTTAAGGATAATAATTATAGGTATCCTTTTAACTCGTGTAAAAGTAAGATAAAAGATCCCATCCTTCATCTTTTCAATGGAATGCGGTATCTTAAACGAACCTCTTTCAGAGAAAACCTTACCAACAAATTCGCTAACTCCTACTTTAACCTTCTCTACCATTAATTTGTTTGAAGCCAGGTCCTCGATATCAATTAGAACCTTCTCAGTGCCGTTGATAATAAAGTAGCCGCCAGGATCATTTGGGTCTTCACCGCGTTGAATCAGCTCTTCTTTAGACATCTTGTTAAGATGGCAGAACTTAGACCTTAACATGATAGGCAGATTCCCAATCTGTGTAGTGAATGATTCCCTTTGCACTCCATTAATATGTGCACTTACATCAATAAAAATAGGAGCAGAATAAGTTATCTTTCTCAACCTTGCTTCAATTGGATAGATGTTTCTTTTTGAGCCGTCCGCTTCAGTAATCTCCGGTCTTTTTACAACAATCTTATCAAGCTTAATCTTAAACTCATCAATATCATGCGGAATAATTGTAGGCTCAATAACCTTGTTCTCGTCTACAATCAACTGCAGCTCTCGTTCGATCAGATTATTGAAAGATTCAATATCAGAGTCTATAAATTGCCTATCTTCAAAGTACTTCTGAATAAGAACCTTACCGCCTTTAGCCATTAATTACCACCCTATAAAACTTAGAATAGCCTGCAGTTTTGCTCTTTCTTTCAATCTTAATTACATCCCCTGGCTTAGCACTGACCTTTAAAAGACCTGCATCAGAAGCAAGAATCTTTGGCAGCTCATTCTCAGTTATATCATATCTTTCAAGAAGTTCTTTTTTGTCTTTTTGACTTAATTTAGAATGTTTTGGAATTAGAATATGGTTAGAAATTGAAACTTTCTTTTTTCTTCTTCTTTTTACCATCATATCCCTCTATGAATGTGAATGGGCCGGACGGGATTCGAACCCGCGACCACTCGATTTCTATTGTTTGTGCATTAAAAGTCGAGTGCTCTATTGCCCATTTGGTAATTATTCCAGGCTGAGCTACCGGCCCAATCCTTATAAAACGACCTTATTAGTTTTATACGCCCTGGCCGGGACTTCCACCAAACTATTTTTGGAAAACACCAAATTTTAGTTGTTTTGGACCCGGGTCGAAGCCTATCTGCTACGGATTGGTCTAAATCCGGCACCGACAGGGCTTCATGATAGACCGGACTACACTACCAGGGCATTTAAATCATAACAGCATAGCAACCCCTCTACACGCCATTAAAGTAGCTAAATGAGCTAGCCCAGGCTATAGAAAGATTGTTCTGCCATGCGCACTTCTATCCTTCTCTCTTTATAAATGTTTGGGTAAATTAGCCGTTCCCTGGAGGTAGTGACAAAAAAAGAGGATTTAGCTAACAAAAACCAAAAACTTTATAAATCCCAACTACTATTCCTCTACCCATAAAAGTATTAAAAACGTAGCAACAATGAAAATAACTATGCGAACATTAAAAAACAACACTCGCTTAACAGATTTCAAGGATTGTAAGAAGTGTGTGATTAACCAGAACAAAGCAACAAGGCAGCTTACCAAGGTGTACAAGAAAACAAGCCAAGATAGAGAGAGGCTGCTGGCTTATTTTACATAACCATGATATGGAAACGTAAAATTCAAATAGGAGACCGTATTCAAATACCTTCAGACTACTTAGAATACCGCGGATTAAAGAAGGATGACCTTGTTTTTTTAGAGGAATCAGGTAATAACCTGATATTAAGTTTCAAGAAAAAGAGGAAATAATGAAAACAGATTTTTTTGAAAAAAGAAAAAAGCTTTTGAAGAAAAAAAAGACTCTCATCAACAGCTATATCTCTCCGAAAGTAAACCATACCCTTGCAAATGAATTGCTCCGCGGGATAGATCTCTTCATAAGTCTAAAACTTAAAACCAAAACACAGCATTACAGAAAAAACTGGCAGGAATTAGGCCCCATCCATAGAAAGAATTTCTTAGACATACTTAACCTAGAAAAACATTCCATAAAAAACAAAGAGCATGATGAAGACCCGCACTGGGATGTCATTATAACAAACGAACCTCTGCAAAACAAAAGTGTTTCCTTTGGTAAAGATATGGGCAACATAGTTGTTTCAATGATGGGTGTTGAGACAAGTTCAAAATCTTTCTTACTCGGCTACCATCTTGCAGCATCTGCATTCTCAAAAGGCTTCTGTACAAACCACCACTGCATCCACACAATAAAAAACCTCAGAGAACTCAATGCAATGGAAGCAATCTATGATCTTACAGAAGAGATTCCTAAGTGCGATTATCATAGAGAGTGGAAAATCTAACCAACCACAGCCCTGCTTCTCTCCCAAAACAATACAAAAAACAACAGGTTAGCTACTAACAAGAATACAATTATCCCTATTACTGTTGTCATGCCCCAAAGATCTGCAAAAACTCCGAACAAAGGAGCAAAGACTGCAACTACCCCATTATATAACACGCCTTGAAGCGTCATTACAGTTGCTCTGTTCTGTGACAACACATGTTTATTTATGTAATCTGTTATAACAACTATACTAAAACCACTTCCAAAAGCCATCAGCACCATCATAATTGAAACAAGAAGCCAATATTTACTAAAGTATATTGTAATCAAGCTAATAATTGGCAATAAGATAATCAACAACAAAGATTTTGTTTCTCCTAAAACGTTTTCCAACTTATGTGCAGATTTTGAACCAGATGCGTTCAATAAGTACATAAACAGATAGACCATTCCTATATAACTAACAACCATGCCTAAGCTTTCAAGTAATGGAGCATATATAAAGAAAAGGCTGAACGTCAGCCCGCCAATTACACAATTAAAAATAATCAAGAACCTTACTGTTGGATGTTTAGTTACATACCTTATTCCTTGCCTCAATAATCTAAAATAGTTTTCAGTACTCTTATGAATCTTTGTTTCTTTGAAAAACAAAGGCACCATAGCTGCAAGTACCCAAGGGAATAGAGTATAAAAATAGGTTAATCTTAAACCGTGTTCTGCTATGAATCCACCTATTAATGAAGCAGTACCCCAGCATAGATAATTGATTATCCAGATGTTGCCCCATACTTTCTTAAAATCTTTCTCTTGTTTCAGTTCTAATAAAGTATCGTAAATAAATGCAGAGTCTATACCAAAATAGATACCTGAAGCAATACCCATTATAGTTTCAGCTAACATAAAGTCAAAAAAAGCATAACCTCTAAACATAGTAAGTGTCCCAAAAAACATAAACACAGGCGACATAAATAAAACATTCTTCCTTCCAAATCTGTCTGCAAATGCACCTACAAAGAACTGCATCACTACAACAATAAAAGTATACCACCCTTGCAGAAACATCGCTTGTGTAAAACTAAGACCATTCTCCAGCAAGAAAAGCATAAATATAGGAACAGTAAAGTTCAGACTACTAAAAACTCTATACAAATAAAACTTCCTGATGTTTGATTGAATTTCCATGTTTTCAATAATTCAATGTTTTTCAATTTTCTAAGCGTAAAATAGAACTAGCTGGGGTTTATAAATGTATTGTAAAAAAAGCTTATGCTAAAAAGTACTACTCGCCTTTGCTATGCAAAGTCTCGCCTGGCCTACCATTATTAACTCACTAACATTCGTTAATAATGTCAATAATGACACAGACGCACTTTTTCGCATAAGTTAAATAGAAACAAAAAATAAAAATAAAAAAGAGAATTTATCTTCTTCTCTTCTTTTTCTTCTTCTTTTTGCCGCCTCTTGCCATTTTAGCGCAAGAGATGTCTCCTCTTTTGTCAATGAAGTATAGGTATCCTTTCTTCTTTTTGACACCGACTTTAGCTACTTTCTGTATCTTTGCTTTTCCTTTCTTCTTTCCACGTGCCATTTTTGCACATGAAACGTCGCCTTTTTTGTCGACGAAATAAAGAAATCCAGACTTTTTCTTAACTCCAACTTTAGCTACTTTTTCTGCCATTTAGATTCCCCCCTTTTAAGGTTTTATACTTTATTTGCCCTCCTTATTTATAAATGTTTTGTTTTTTTCTCCTCGAGAAATGTTGTTACTCTCCTCTGAAAACATCTTTTTTTGAATTCTTTGCCCAAACAAAACCCAATACAAAGCTCCTAAACCGATCAAAGAAAGAATAAGTAAAAGCATATCATCCATGCTAACCACCAAAATAAGCGTGCAAGGTTTTCTCCGGCTTCTTAGCAGGCTCTTCTTTTTTCTGTCCAAACAATTTCTCAGATAAAGCTTCAAAAAAGGATTTCCTTGTTCTACGAGTCAATAGGTCTTCTTCCAGTGCTCTAACTAGTCTTTGAGGCCTTTTCAGAGTTGAGTGTTTAATCAGGCTAATCAACTGTTCCTCGCTGTAAGACCTCTTTAAAGTCTTTTTAATCTCATCCTGTTCAAGCAGAGAATGAACAAAACTCGGCCTTGTGTTCTGGTTAAGTATCTCACTCATCAGCTTAGCTGCTTTTTTAGGTTCAATAAGCAGGTTATGTTTTAACAATTGCAAAGCCCTGATTAATGGATCCTTATAATATTGTGTATCCAGATCAACCATAACATCATAAAGCACTTCACCTATATCAATCACCTTAATATTATTTCTTTCAAGCTGCTCTTTTATTGGCTGAGGGCTTGGATTAAGCACAGCAATCTTATCATAAGGCACATTCCTGCCAAGAAAAGCTTTAATGTTTCTCTTAACTTCTTTTACAATAAGCGGGTCTTCAAAATGTTTTTTGACATATAGTCTCGCAGTCTTATTATCCCCGATTATGTTCTGAGCAATAGAACAAGTCACATCAACATGGAAAACCTTATCCATAACACCATCCTTAAACTTGATCGCAATTATACCAATATCCCTGTTCCTGACTTTAACATTATTAATAGTAAAATAACCTTTCTTGTTCAACCAAAGATTAACTATTTCTTTTTCAGCGTTCATAATAACCGTCCCCCTCGACCATAGAATAGAAGAAGTTTATATAAATGTTTTTGTTTTAAGAATGGTTTTAATATATAGATTAAAACAAAAACTCAAGGAACGAGTGAAACGAAGTGACGGAGTTTTGATGGAATTTATTAATGTAATCCGTGATAATCACGGAACCAACAAACCAAGATATTTAAACCATATTGCTCAAGCCAAGTATAAGATGTTAACAAATAAGGAGATTTTGATACTAAAGCAGCTAAGAAAAGATTGCAGAATCAATCTAAAAGAGCTGCGTGAAGTGATTGGTTTATCTACTGCAACCATACTACATAAGATTGGCAAGCTTGAAAGAACAGTGATTAAAAGGCATACAATACTCTTAGATAACAAACAGATTGGTTATCCAATACGAAACAATTTTATTCTAAGAGCAAAAGATCAAAACAACACAAAACAATTCTTGATGGATCATTTCAATGTAAATTCAATCTCAATGACAGAGGATAACGAGTTCTATGTTGACTGTTTCTTTAAAGACCTGAAAGAGATGTACAGCTTTGTAAACCAACTCGAAGAAAAAGACATAGAGATTAAACATACAGTGCATGTCATCGAGGGAGTCAAAGAAGAAGGATTAAGATTTCCGTAATTATCACGAAAAACAAATTGGCATTCTTATTTTCTCGTGAAGTTTTCGGTTTTTCTCAGATAACTTATATTAACCTTATTCTTGTCCAGATGAATATGATAGCTAATATAGATATATTCCAACAAGTTTACAAAAAGGACCACAAACCACTTGAAGAAGAAGTATTTACTACATTAAAGAGTAAAGCATTACAAGAAGGTATAGCCAGATATGGGGTAGGCGCAGTAGTATTCCATAGGCATAGATACCTATTACTTGAAAAAAAGAACCCTGATGCTCCAGGAGGAATATACGAAATACCACATGGAGAAGTCCATGACGGAGAAAGCCTTGACAAAGCAATCAGAAGAGAAGTAAGAGGTTTAACAGGCCTGTCTGTAAAGAATATTAAAGAATACCTTGGATGCTTTGATACAGAATCAGAAGAAGGAGAAATGGCAAGACAATTTAATTTCTTAGTGTCAGTTAATTTCCCGTTAAGAGTAACATTACAAAAACACAGATGCCACTCTTGGGCAGAAAAAGATGATTTAGGTGACTACCACATGAAACCACACATAAGGCAGCTGTTGCAAACTTATTTTTGAGTACATAATAATCACGAATCTACCCTCAAGTTTCGTGACTAACACCAAATTTTCTAAGAAATGTATATTTAAACAAAATTCACCTTTTTTCTTATGTATAAGACACTAAAAACTATGGCTGTATCAGTATTATTATTAGCAAGATTGTTTTTCCCATATACTGCCAAAGCCGAAGACATAGAGCCTGAACAAAGATATTACATAAGCGGTCAGAGAGTAGGAATAAGTGCAGAGAACAGAAACTCAAATCTAGAGCTCGTTGTTAATGACAATGATATAGAGCGAGTTGACTATGAAACAAAAGATGGCTTGAGTTTAATTATCTCAAGAAGCTCAAGAAACGAGATTAACCACAATAGCGTTATTGTGAAGAAAACATGTAATTCTATTGAAAGACCGATAAGAAAAAAACTTTGGTTTAATCATTATGATAAGAAGATTGTTAATTTCTTACTATATCTGCCAAACGTGATTTATTTTCAGTCCAAAGAAGACCAAACTAAAGAAATGCTTAAAAAGAAATCACTTAGTGTTGGCATTGGTTTTAAAGAGAACTATAGTTATAGAAAAGAACTTGGAAATGATTTAACTTTTTCAAATATACTAACTCTTAAAACACTATTTCTTTCAGAAATATATAATTCTAAAGGCACAACAGATAAAGAATGCTTTTTTGGTGTAGGCTTAACACAAGATTTAGGCTTATCTGGGGGGTTTTTAGATACAACAGTAGGTTTTCAAAGCATGCTAGAAAAAAGAGCAGGTAAGTACTCATTTTTACTTACTCACACGTTTGAAACGCAGCTACATGAAATTGTAGATGAAGATTTACCAATTAGAAACATATTATCATTAGAAATAATCAAATATAGACCAAATTCACAGGTTTTAATGCATTATTCTAAGAATATAGGACCAACAAACTGGTTTATAGATACTGAGAATCTAGATAAGATCCTCCTAGAAGTTAAGAATAAAAATGGTTTCGGCTTTGGTGTAAAAAGAGATTTAAGTCCTGACATGTATGGAAGGAAAAGTACTACTTTTTACGCATATTGGGGGCATAGCAATTTATCTGAAAGAGTATTAAACCAAACAAAAACTAGAAACACTCAAATAATCGCACCAAAAAAAGTTGATTATGATTTCGATGATTTATTGCAACAGCAAGACTTTAGGCAGGAGTATGAAAAATATAAAACATTGCATAACACAAATCCTGATAAAGAACCACATGACTATTTTTTCAATTTAACAGAAGAACAATTTAAAAAGATATTTGATACACCAATAGAGATTGCATATGCAATGCAAGGAATTGAACTTCAACCAACATATTCAATAAGAAGTATACCTTTTTCTAATTTATTTAAATCAAGAAAAGGCAATTGCATGGACAAAAGTAATTTTGTAAGCGAACTTAGTAATCACAATGGAATAAAAAATAAAAGAGTACTGATAAGAGCCCCATTAACTAACCACGAAATAAATTACATAGAATTTCAAGGTAATAAATATTTAATCGACGGCTCAAACCTTTACCAAGTACCTGATTTATTCACTGGAATAACAATATACAGCCCGCAATGGTGCGTAATCAGCATCAAAGACAGCAACAACGACAAAATACAAAGATACATAGTCAACGGCTCAATGCAGAGCTTAAAGAATGATTTAATGGATTAAGCTTTGTTCTCTGCCAAGTAAAGGTGGACGTTAGTTTTTTGTCCATCAACTTCTCCAATATAGTTCTTCTTAATATCAAAGTGTTTGCCTAAGATCTTGTATACCTGCTTATCAGTTGGTTTTATTGACATTGCTCCTGGTACCAGATCCTCTCTAGAGTATCGTACCCTACTAACTTCAACAGGATCTAAGAATTCAAAGAAAGTAACGACTTTAGCTAAAGGCCCATAATCTTTGTATCGCTCTTTTTCAAGTTTCACCCTATACTTTAAAGAATAATCATCTGGATTGTCTGAGAAGCCAACGTTGGTTAGGGCGTAATAAGATAACTCACTCATCTTTTTAGTATCATAACTTTCTAATGTTAATCCATCATTTCCATCTTCATAAGTATAAATCCCAAAAAGAACATGTTTTCCAGTTATTTCATGCATTATTTCCGTTATATCATCCAGGTCAAAATTACACCAGGTTGTGCCTAAGAATTGATAAAGTATATTCTCATCTGCAGAGCTTTTAAAGTTATCATAAACTTCATTGCCTTTCTTAAGATCCTCAAAAGTTGATTGAACTTTTTTTATTTTTACTCTTGTTTTATTTTCACCAAGTTCTCTTTGTAGGTTCTTCTCTGCTGTGTCTAACATTTCGCCGCTAGCATCTACCAGACAAACTTCAACATTCGCATACTGCTCTAACGCTTGATCAATCATTACTACATCTTTTAACCCATCACCGCAACCAAAATCAACAATATAGAATTTATCTCCACCACCTGCTTCAGACTTAATCTTAGTAACTATTTCCCCTGATTTGTTTTTCAGAAGATCAGTCTCAACACCATAATTTGGATAACCTTTTATTGCTTCTCTCTGCGCTTCAGCCTTTGGACCAGCAACCCAGAATTCTGGCTCATCCACTGGCAGAGACCTCCTAGAACCCTTAACCATATACCTCCAAGCAGCATTCATTACGTTCGCATAGATCTCTTCAGATTTAGTATGGTCAAGCAAGAAGGAAAGGGTGCCTTCGATTTTGATTCCTTGAGAGGTTTTTGATTTGT
>CAZJZJ010000037.1:0-13171 GCA_964550525.1 uncultured Methanosarcinales archaeon | reverse complement strand
AACTACATCAATTCCTCTTTCATCACTAGCATTTAATTCTATAATCGCTTCTGAAAATGTTTCCTTTAATAAATCCTTTGCAAGTGATAATATAGAACTAGTTTTTCCTGTTCCAGATGGACCAACTAATATCATATTTGAAACATCTCCTGAATTTTTCATATTTTTTAATCTATTGATAATTTCAAAATTTCCACATAAATCAATTAATGATTCTGGTCGATATTTTAATAACCAAGTAAAATAATTTTTATTATCTGTGATGGTATGGGGGATCTGCCTGAAAAGGAATTAGATAATAAAACCCCTTTAGAAGCAGCTTATACTCCTAATATGGATTGGTTTGCAAAAAACGGAGTTACAGGTATAATGCATGTCCTTGGTAGAGGTATAAGGCCGAACAGTGATGAAGCTCACCTTACTTTATTTGGGTATGATGTAAAAAAGATCTACCCAGGCAGAGGCCCTATAGAAGCTGCAGGTGTAGGTGTAAAATTAGAGCATGGAGATGTTGCTTTAAGAGCTAATCTTGCAAGTGTTAATAAGGATCTAGGAGTAATTGATAGACGTACTGGCAGGATTGAAACCACTAAAGAGTTTGTTGAAGAATTAGATGGTATGGAGATTGAAGGTGTAAAGTTTATTGTTAAGCCAGGCACAGGTCATAGAGTAATCATTGTAATGAGAGGCAAAGGCTTATCAGATGACATATCTAACTCAGATGTACATTATGTAGGCCCTACAAAGGTTGTTGAAGATTGGGAAGGTAATAAAGTAAACACAATCAAGGCTTTGAAAGATACAAAAGAAGCTAAGTTCACTGCGAAAATATTGCAAACTTTCCTTGAAAAAGCGCATGAAGCGTTTGAAAACAACCCACTCAATGCAAAAAGAGAGAAAAAAGGTAAACTTAGAGGCAACTATTTACTAACAAGAGGCCCTGGTTATTATAAAAAATTAAAATCCTTTAAAGAGATGTACAATCTAAATTCTTGTTGTATTGCAGGTGCTGGTTTGTATAAAGGCCTAGGCGCGCTTGCAGGCATGGACCTGATCCATGTAAGAGGCGCAACTGGTTTGCCAAACACAAATGTAAAAGCCAAGATCAAAGCTGCAATAAAACAACTAAAAAACTATGATTTTGTGTTTGTACACATTAAACCAACAGATATCTTTGGAGAGAATGGAGATTGCCTAGGCAAGAAAAACTTTATAGAAAAAAAGATAGATAAAGCTGTAAAAAAACTCAAGAAGATTGATGCTTTAATCACAATCACAGCTGACCATTCTACTCCGTGCAGCCATAAAGATCATTCTGGCGATCCTGTACCTGTATTGTTCTACAGCAAAGACATTAAACCAGACAAAGTAACCCATTTCAATGAAAAAGAATGCAGAAACGGCTCTCTTGGAGAGCTTTTTGGCAAGGATTACATGAAAACTATACTCAAGTTTGCAAATTAAGTGAAAAAGACCGTCTGTGCCATTGTTGTCATTATTGGCGTAGACAATAATGGCAAGGCCAGGCGCTTTACTTTGCGTAGCAAAGCTAAAGGCTTAGAGACGCTTGCGTCTCAAAGAAGACTTTGCTGAGCTGGTTTTTAGCGAAGCAAAGGCGAGTAGGACTTTTTCACTTAATCCATAAAATTTAAATATCAATTTAAACTAAGTGATACCATGAACAAGAAAGCAGCTCTAAACTTTGAAACAATCCTTCTGATTATAGCAATAATAGTAATAATCATACTTGTTTTCTTAACAAAAAGGATTTAATCCTTCTTTTTTCTTAAGAAATAGAAGAGCAAGACAATTACTAAAGGATACAATATCCAGTTAGCCCAAGCATAGCTCCTTGGTTCAGATACAGGATCTGTTGTTGTTTTTGTTGAAGTAAGTTCTTTAACTATTTTATCTCCAGACATAATCTTAACAGTGTACTCCTTTCCAACATCCTTTTTTTCATAAGGTGCTACAATAATTTCAAACACCTGTGATTTACCTTTTTCTAACAAAAGAAAATTGCTAGGCCGAATCTCATACTGCCCCCATTCTTCTATACCCTCTACCTTAAGAGTATATGCCTTATTGATATTCCCAGTATTGGTTATTGTAATCTTGTTTTCCAATTGTTGAATCTCTTCTGTAACCTCTTGTTCCAAGAATGAGCTTACCCTTGCATAAACCTTAATCTTCTGATCATTCACTTTGATGTAATATGTATGGTTACCAAGCGGAGCGTTTTTTCTTACAGTAAGATGCGCATAAGCCATATCTGTCTCACCTGGCTGTATAGTAATCTCATCTCCGTAAGCTGTTGCCCATCTATCCTCGCCAATTACTGCAACAGTGTATTTTCTTGCTACTTTGCCTGGGTTCTTTATTATTATAGGTACTACAAAACGCTGCCCATAAGCTACGTTCTGTGCAAGATTATTTGACCTAATCTCAATAACATCCCTGATTTTAGTTACAATTGCAAAAGGAGAAATTTTATCTAATAAAACAGTGTAATAATAATAGCCACTAAGATAAAACTGATAATTTGTTCTTACTTCTTTCCATCCTTCTTCTTCTACGTATCGCAATAAAGCTACATCTTCTATCTTATCTATTCTATTCCGATGTATCTTAAAAGTAAGATTTATACGTTCTATATTCTCGTTTTTAAGATCTTTTGAAGTAATTTTAAGATATTTGTAAAGATTATGGTCCTCAACTGAATACTCTGCTTCACTAGACATATAAACTTGAACCCTTATATCTGCCATGTATTTATCTACTTCAATCTCCATCCTGTAGATCGGAGTCTCTGTAGTGTTAAGTATCATAGGATTATCAGGCCCAATCTCACCAAAACCATGTATATTTGAATATCCATAGGTAACAGTAGAACAAAGCAATATAGCTAATAATAGCTGAATATACCTCTTTTTTTGCATGTTAAGGTTATTTTAGGAAAAGTGGTATAAATATGTTGCGGTTTTTTACAGTTCTTTCACAAAAGTGCGTCTGTGCCATTATTGTCATTATTGCTGAAGGCAATAATGGCAAGGCCAGGCGAGACTTTGCAAAGCAAAGGCGAGTAGGGCTTTTGTGAAAGAACTAATTTTTTACTTCTTTTTATCCTTTTTATGCAGTATAACCACAACCACAACAATTGCAGCAAGCCAGATTATTAAACCCAATACAAGAAGAAGTAATGTCATAGAAGATCCTCTTTCTTCATAAACAGGATAATCATCATAGTGCATTTTCTCCAGCTCAACCATTTTTTCTTCAGCTTCTATGTCTATTTCTGGTTTTTCCTTTTCGTAATCTTGTTTTTTAATCTCTACTTCAGGTTCAGGCTCTTTAGTCTCAAAACATGCTAAGGGTTGATGACTCAACCTGCTGCAAAAAGCTTTTCTAAAACTTTCAGTTGACCTATCCCCTGCATATTGTTCACCATTGATAAATATAGTTGGACTGCCTGCAACATTTCTTTCCTTTGTCAGCTCTACTTCTTTATCCAGCAAAGCATCACTTTTATAGCTATAACAATCAGAGATCATATCAAAATCAATCCCAAGGCTAGAGCCGCATTTTTCCCATGTAATGGGTTTACCCTGCAAATCTTTATCCATACAAACAATAAGATCCATATATTTTTCAGGTTCATATTCCCTTGCACAAACCTCAATCCTATCCGCATTCACTTCTGACTCGCCATGCAGACTTTGGAATTGATTATTTTGTTTACTAACAACATAGTGAAGATCAAAATCAATATAATCTCCCATCTGTTTTAACAATGGATTAATATTCTCTTTAACCTGCTTAGCATAAGGGCATTTGCTCATTACAAAAAGCTCAAACTTCACTTTTTTACCTAGTGTAGGCACTTCTTCTATTTTTACTGGCTCTATAACGGGTTCTTCTTCCACTTCTATCTCTGGTTCAAGGACTATGTTTGTCCTTTGAATCCTAATATCATTATAATCTCCACCAATCAACATCTGGTCACCTGTTAAAGGATATGTTTTGTGTAGGTTTAACACCTTAGCAGCCCTTCTTGTATCATCCTCTGAAAAACCATAGATTAATAGATGATAAACTCCTTTGTTACGTATTAATTTAATATATCCTTGTCCTTCTTGAATGCCTGCACTGCATACAGTTGTACCAAGGATCTTAGCTGTAACTTGATTTATACAAGGCCCTCCAACACTGATTAAGTTCTGAGCATAGATATTATCTATTTCACTTGCAAGCACTGTAGATCCAACATCTATATGTGTACCACTACTTGTAGAAGCTTGTATGCCTGTTGTGATATCTATAGCTGAAAGTACATCCATTGAAGGAGCATTATCTCCAACAACTATCAACCCATCAAAACTTCCACCTGTGATAAACATGTCAGGGTAATCAGATAGATCTAAAGCAAAAACACTAGAACAGAGCAATACTGCTATAATCAAAAAAACACCTTTTTTTTGCATATTAACCTTAATTTAATTTGACATATTTATATCTTGCGGTTCTCCTTTATTCCTACGCATAAAAAACATCAACACTCCAAAACCAATCAAAACCAATACTAAGATTATACCAATATATTTCCATATCCCTGTTTTAGGCTCAGGCGCTACAATTGTCTTAGTCTCTTGATCAATTAAATGCTTTTTATCACCTTTAACCTTATACTCCACCTTAACTTCTTCGCCTGCAGGGATTGTCTTGAATTTCCATTGGACTATTGGATCTGCTTGAATCACTGTATAGCCTGGTGTAAGTATATCTACCTGGCTTATATGTGTTGCAACTGTCTTGCTGATATGTTCCACAACTATAACATTTTCCAGATCATAATCCTCATTGTTTGAGATTGTCTTGGTAACAGTAGTCTTATCTTCTTTCTCGTCATACTCTGATTCAGCTGAAACCCCTAAAGCATCCTTAAACTCTTGTGCACGTTCTTCATAATAATCTAAAAGTTCTACATTCTGGCTAGGTTCAATCTTTGCAGGCAACGCACCTTTAGCTGCTATCCATTCGTCTAAGGTTCTTGGCGGCCTGCCATTCTCTTCTTGAAATTTATCTTGCACCCTTATAAAATCCTCAAAAACACATGAAGGGCAAGTATCCATCTCTGCTCCATACTCTTGTTTCCAGAAAACTGTAACAGCACCTTCAATCTCGTTCCTATTTGCGTTCTGGCTAGCCATAGCATCTTCTGCCATTTTCTCTGTGAACTCATCTTCAACATAACGATCAGTTGATTTCAGAAGTAGTAAAGATATAAAATGTGCTCTTGCTTCATCAAAAGCAGTATCAGGGTTAGATTTTAGCCATACATCATGGCCTTCAATCAAATCTGCACCTTCATCATGAGCCAAACCTCTCATAACAACATGCCCGTATTCATGGAAAATAGTTTCCCATTCACCTTCAGACCAATACCTTTCAGAAGGCAATCTCATCTCTGCCCACTCATCCATAAATAATGTTTTAAGAGCCCTAGGCACACTTACAAAAAACTCAGGCCCACCTACAGATGGATCATAAACAATATTAATATTATCTACAATCTCAATTGCTTTTGATCTTTCTATTTCTAAACTCTCGATAAGAAACAAGGCAATTCTACGGCCAGTGTCTACTTCAAATTCACGCGTTGTAGCTAAAGTCACTACACCTAAATCAGAAGGAGCATCTACTTCTTTTTTAATTATAGTCAAATAATTTTCAAACTTCTGCCCAATAAATAGCTTAGCTTTCTTATCTTTAAGCCCTGGGATAACGAATTCACCATTTTTATCTGTTTCAATTGTTCTTTTAAAGTCACCAGGATTAAGATAATAGGTATACAATATAGGCACTTTTGAGAATGCTTCCCCTCTTATATCAACAACCTTGCCCTTGATCAAAGGTGCAGGTTCTAACCCAATATCTTCACGATACTGTTTACCAGAATGCCCTACTTGTATCTTTAATGTAGTTCCTTCAAAATCAGGGTCAACTATAGGCGGAGAAAGATATTCAACAACAGCCTGGCCTTCAGCATTGATAGGCAGAGCTTGAGCTGACAAAGTCCCTTCCAATTCAACACTATCATCAGGGTCAACCATAGAAATTCCAATCCATTCCCCTACAGCTGGACTTCCTCCTCTCAATAAAGTGATTGTAGCTTTAGTCTTTGAAATACCGTCTGCAACCAAAATGCTTTCTTCTAGATCAATACTAACACTAACACCTGTATTACCCATACAAGCTTCATCCTGTCTTGCATAACCTAGTAACTCGCTATAGTATTCCTGATTATCAGCATAGATAATCTCATCCCAGCATTTTGTTTGATATTGTAATTCCTGGTCTGAATCACACGTACCGCCGCAATAGTTTTCTACACATTCAAGTACCCTTGTTGCCCTGGTTGGCATCTTAGCTTCTAATTTTTTTGCAGCTGAAGCAACCTGCATAACAAACTTACCATGGCATTCCTGTATACGCGCACCTTCAGTAGTATAAGGATCAGCTGCATTAGCTTTTGCATTCAGCTGAGTAAACAAAGACTGATATTCAATCTGCTCAGGAGACTTGTCTACAGCTAAGACTAAACTGCTTAACAATACAAAGAACAACAACACAACACACATCTTTTTCATATTAAGATTAAATTTAGTTATTTAGTATTTATGTTTTTTGTTTTTTAGCTTAGGTGAAAAAGTCCTACTCGGCTTCGCCTCGCCTGGCCTTGCCATTATTGACTTCGTCAACAAGGACAATAATGGCACAGACGCACTTTTTCACCTAAGCTGTTTTTTACCAAAATACCCTACAACCATAAACCCAATCGCTACTAAGAAAGAATACACTATTAAAGTAAACAGGAAGTCGTAGAAGAATACCTGCGGATAAATGTTGATGATTGCATCTGTTGAACTGAATAGCCAAGTGCTGCCTTGAAATAAAGGTTTGTGGAAAGCTGTAAACAAAGCAATGAAATTCAGTTTAGAAATAAGAAATATGAACAAGATTGATAATATTGTAAAAAACCCTCCCACAATTAATGACTTGTAAGCTGTTTTCCTGGAATAATGTTTAATCGTGAAAAACAAGTACAAGAAAACAAACAATAAAATAAACCAAGCATAAAGGCAATAGCGGATTACTTTTTTAACATCTTTAAGATGCTCTTTCTCTCTTTCATTGAATACATCTGGCAATAAAGCTGTTTCTCCTTTAAGATAAGACAGAACTTGATTGTTAATCTGGCTAGCTTGCTGCCTGGAAAGATTAACATCTTTATAATCATTGTATTTATTAAACTCCCTTTCATAGAAATTATTATTAGAAAACAAGATTCTAAAGTTAGTTAATAGGATTAGTAGCGGAGTGATTAAGATAAAGATTAATACTATGACTAATAATAGTTTCTTGTTCATAATCCCATGAAACAACCAGAATTATAAAAAATTTATCCCCTTAAATCACAAACAATATAAATCTCACTATTATTACTGCAACTATGCAACAAACACTGAATAAAATATCCGAAAACATAGAAAAACTTAACAATGCTTTACAAGGAGCTGTAAACCAAGGTATTGAATTGAATAAAGAATCTAATAATAAATCCCTTGATTTCAAATCACAAAGAACAGATTATTTTAAAAAAACCTTTAATGATTCATTGAATAATCTAATAGCATTAAACAAACAACTAAAAGAAAACAATTTCTTAAAAATAAATGAAATAATCAGTTTAGTTGATAATATTAACAACAACCATAAAAAACTTTCCAACACAGAACTATTGCAACTAACTCAAAAACTAAAAACACTCATTCCAAAACAGAAAAAACAAAAACTAAACTTTGATGTTCCAAACCTGCCAAAAGAGATATCCAATGAGATGATAGCAGACATACATGAGATGAATCTTTGCTTTGAATCTGGGTTGTATCGTTCAGCTACAATACTTTGCGGCCGTATTTTAGAAACAGCTTTACACAGGAAATACTATGATGTAACTGGCAAAGATATCTTAGAAACAAACCCTGGAGTTGGCCTTGGCAAACTCATCGCAAAACTCAAAGAAAAACAAGTTAAGTTCGACCCTGGCATAACTCAACAAATACATTTGATAAATCAAGTAAGAATTAGTTCTGTTCACAAGAAGCAGGAGTTATTCATGCCTACAAAAGCACAGACGCAAGCCATGATACTTTATTCTATGGATGTGCTGGGTAGGATGTTTTGAAAAAATAAAAAAATTATTCTGCCATAGGTCTTTCTGGAGAAAATGCTCTAGTTTTAGCTGGATCAGGCATACAATTTATACCAGCTAAAAAAGCATCATAAGGCACTAAAGTTGCAAATTGACTATGTGCCCTTACATAATCTCCTTTAAGAGTAAACCCTAATAGACTCAGATCATCTTCATATTTCCTAAAAGTCCTAGGAGTAGTATCTGGCACTTCCTGTCCATCTGCTAAGACTACTTTTGTAGCTGGTGTTTCCTGAACAAGCACTATATCCTTATTAAACCTAATATAAGGTATACCACCATATTCTTTAAGTGCTGGCATTACTTTCTCTGGATCAGTTGGATCTTCACAATTAGGCAAGAATACGTAACGAGTGCCTGGTCTTAATTCAGTTACAGGACCTCTCCTGATTACTTTTTCATTTGCTCCTTCTTCACCTGTTTGTAAAGAAGAGGAATCATAGACATTCCACCCTTTGGATTCAATTGCTTTTAAGATCGCGCTACTTAATTCATCTGAGTAAACCATTGTTCTTTTTTTAATTGTAACATAGTATAAATGCGGACATTGTGGAGAGTTTGGTCTTACATGCACTATAAGAACAGTATTATTCTCAAAGTCACGCTGGTAATAGTTTTCAATTATGCCCCAACCTTCACTATGCCCTGTTTCTTCCATAGCCTTTTCTACATTATCTCGCAAACTTTCTCTTAGAACCTCTGGAGGAAAATAACTTGCAGCCTTTCTAAGAGGAAGCTCCAAAAATGCATCCGGAGCAATCACATAACCTTGTTTATGAATTGCTTTCAATTCATCAAGTTTTATGCCCAGTCTTATTAAAAAATCGTCTTCATGGGTAAGACAGATTATAGAATTCCTTAAGTACCTTGTTTTTTCATTACTAACAGCATACAGCGTATGGTTAACAAGGTCTAATTTGTATAATGTTGCATTATTACCCCTACATCCCCAGCCAGAATCAATCTCATCTAAGATACTATCGTGATCAACCATTTTCTTAACAGGGTCACCAAGAAACCTCTTAAAATGCCTTGCAAAACCATCAACATGATACTCGCCTTTAGTTATATTCTCAAGATTAACCTTTTCAGGATCATAACCTAATCCTCTTAGAATAACTTCAATCCTACTTATATCATCATCCTGTGATTCTAATTTCTCAGCCATAAGTATCGCCCCCACAAAAGTTCTATTGAAAATAGGAATATTAACTTGTTTTTAAATGTTTTGACCCAAACATATTTATACTACTAAATATAAATAATACCTAAAAATGGAAAAAATCCAGAATTATCAACAACCTCAAGAACAGTATCAGGTGATAAAGCCTGCGATTAAAACATCGTTATTGTTGTTTCAAAGTTTTCTATATACTTTAGTATTATTCGCAATTGGAGGTTGGTATTTATCAGGGCTAGCAATGCTTTTATTTGCTTTTTTAGGTTCAGGTGGTTTAGTAGCAGTTTTAGCTGGAGTATTAGTTTTCTTTGTCATAATAATTATTGTCTATTGGTTTAGAAAAGCTACTCTTAAACGATCTGAGTATAGGTTCTTTTCAAGTAGGGTTGAATATTACGAAGGATTCCTTGTAAAGAACAGGAAAACAATAAATTATGATAGAATAAGCAATATAGGTCAAAGAAAAGGTATAATAGAAGGTTGGTTTGGGCTAGGAACCATATTCATTGATACTGCAGGATACAGTGCAAAAGGCCATGAATTATGCATGAAATACCTAGAACACCCAGACCAAATCTATGATTGGATAACAAAGGTTACTTCTAGAAGGCAATAATCATATAAAATGACATTCCTAGAACAATTCGACTTTAACCATAAAACTGGTTATTGGAGTGTAATATGTGTTGCTATTGCGATTAGTTTGCTGTTTTTTTCTATGGCTTATATGTTTGAAGGAGTAGGTTGGCTTTCTGCGTATAAAGATGAAGCAAAAGACATGTACTTAGATATAGGCTGGAATTGGATACGTGGCAGTGGAGCTGCATTTCTAGTTGCTGTTGTTTTGATTAGCATAAGCGCGAAACTGCTCAACAAGAACCGTAATATATCTAATACTCCGCCTTTGTTTGGCAAACTTGACTTAAACAAGTACAAAGGTTTACTAGGAGCAATATTTATCCCAGTCGCATTTGTCTTTTTCTTCAACGGATTCCTTTACAGAATAGAAGCAGCAAAGTGGTTCTACGCAGCAAGAACTGGAACAATTTGGTACTTAAACGAAGCTTCAGCCTGGGTAACATCTGCAACTGTAATGATCATAATAGGAATTCTATTGTCAGCAGCAGGCTTTATATTAATGGCTGTGGAGTGGAAAAGGCAATAGTAATTATGAAAGAATTATTGAATATTAAAAATGAAAAAGAGGTATAAAAAATGAAAAAACAAAAATCAATTTGTATTAGTCTGTTAGTAATGTGTGTATTAATAACAAACGCAATTGCTGTGTTTTCGTTTGAAGCTGAAGACTGCCCAGATGGAATGGTTAGTTATTGGAAACTGGACGATGCTTCTGGTACAACAGCTGCTGATTCTCTCGGCGATAATGCTGGGACATTAGTAAATGACCCAATTTGGACCTCTGGCCAAGTAGAGGGTGCTTTAGAGTTTGATGGCATTAGTAGTTATGTTAATCTAGGGACTGATGTAGGTGATGGGTTACGTTCAATTGAATTATGGTTTAAATCAAACAATAAACATGATGCAAATTCACCTCAAACTTCTCTCATATATAGAAACGATCCTTCTGAGGATAATGGTATGTTTGGTTTACATTTTTCAGATGGCAGATTAGGGTTCTCAGTAACACATGGAACTACAGATACTAATGAGATTTGGTCTAATAATGATGTATGGGAAGCAGATACCTGGTACCATGTTGTTGGAACAATAGATCCAGCTACTGATACTCAAAAAGTTATTTCTTCAGGTACCCAATCATCTTGGTATGGCGGAATAGTTATTGATGATAATAACAAAATCTATACAAGCGAGATATACCATAGCAACGGTATATTCAATATTGATGCAAGCACCGGTATTCAAACTGCCCTTGTCACTGGATCACATTTCCAAGACCCATGGGATTTTGACATTGATATTTCAGGCAACCTTATTGTAGCTGATGCCAACTGGTGGTGGGAAGGAAAGATCATCAAGGTGGATCCAAATACTGGTGAGACAAAAGTGATTTCTTCTGCTGGTTCATTAGTGGATCCTGCAGATCTAGTGGTTGTTAAAACAGAGTCTCCTGGACTTAAGCCTGGTGACATCATAGTATCTGACTTTAATGCTGCCCTTGATAGTTTCAGTGGCATTGCACCACCTGGTTCTGGACTGATTATCAAAGTAGACCCAGTCACAGGAGAGCAAACTACAATCTCCTCTGGTGATTCCCTAGATGTTCCTTGGGGTATAACCATTGATGCTGAAGGTTACATAATTGTAACAGACCAAGTACAGCCATCTGGCGGTACACCTGAGGTTATTAGGATAGACCCAGTTAGTGGCACTCAAACAGTACTCTCATCAGGGAACATGTTAGTCATGCCTAAGGGTATAACCATTGACTCTGCTGGTAATATCCTTGTAGCTGATCAACAATCTGGTGGCAAAGGTGCAATCATCAAAATAGATGCTACAACAGGCGATCAAACAGTGTTCGCTTCTGGTGGCAATATCCGAAGTCCAAGTGATGTGACAATCGACAAAGAAGGTAACCTTTACATAACTACCACAGTGGAAGAAGGTAAATTGTCTGTTGTCAAGATAGAACCTGCTGGCGGAATGAAACTCTATGTTAATGGTGTTCAACAAAGTCAGATAGATAGTAGTAATGCAGCTACAGATACAAACGATGAAACATTGGTTTTAGGCAAGAACGGTTTGTATGACACCAATTATTTTGAAGGCATAATAGATGAAATCGCAGTTTACAATAGATATCTAACTTCAGAAGAGATCCAAGATCATTATGACAAAGGTTTAACTGGTGAAGGCTATTGTAAAGCTCCTGAAGTAGTTGACCCATGTGAAGGTGTAAGCTGTGGAACTAATGAAAAATGTGTAAATGGTGAATGTGTTTACGTTGACCCTTGTAAAGATGTAAGCTGCGGTACTAATGAAAAATGTACAGATGGTAAGTGTGTTTTCGTAGATCCTTGTGAAAACGTAGAATGTGAAGCTAACCAAGAATGTATAGATGGTACATGTAGAAAGATTGATCCATGTAGAGATTTAACCTGTGCTAGTGATGAAGAATGTGTAATGGGCAAATGTGAAAAAATAGATAAATGTAAAGATGTAAAATGCCCTGATGATGAGAAATGTGTAGAAGGAAAATGTATACCAAAGGATCTGTGCAGGGATGTAAAATGTAAACAAGGCTATGCATGTCTTGACGGTAAATGCTTAAAAAAGGTAACAAAGATAGAATCTGGTATTAGCCACGACATTGGTGAAGCAAGCCCACCATCAATCCAGATTAAAAGAACCAATGTTGGTGTAGCAGGAGAGAAATCTGCAGAAATAATCTTCGATGTAGTCAACATGGACCTGAACCATAAGATGGATGCTTTCATCCTTTGCAGAAGCCCTGATAATGCAATAGTTTCTTCATCCTTAGGCGCAGCCTCTGGTACAGGAGCTCAATACATTAGTCCAAGGTTTGTGATGGAAGTAGGGCCAAGCCAGAAAGCACTAAGTCTTACAGTGGATTCAGATGATGTAGGAGAGGTAAGGAGCGGCTGTTTAATTAAGTACATGCCTTTCATAGAGGAAGGAGAAGCAAGGAGCTACCTTAAAATGAGCGGTATCTACACATATACACCTACAGACTCTGATTACAGGATACTTAGGCTTGATAAAACACTTAGGTTTGT
>CAZJZJ010000036.1:0-13318 GCA_964550525.1 uncultured Methanosarcinales archaeon | reverse complement strand
CCAAAAAACCACCCTAATATCCTTATTTGTATACTGAAGTATATATTTCTACGAATATAAATCTTTATATATGAGTATTGTCATAATTTATAAAGAAAAAAAGAAAGTCTTCTTGGCGGAAAACTTGGCGAAAACCGTTTGTTGGAGCAAACGACTTCTAAAGGAGTTATTGGTTTAGCTCATATATATACTTTTCGGTTTCAAGGGGAAATCGTTAATGTTAAGAGGTATTGCACTGAGGGCGCAGTATCTAATTTTAAAAAAAGAAAAAGGGGAGATGCGAAAATGGACTTTATAATAGAAAATGCGAAAAAGAATGCAGAAGAACAGACATTTGATGGCCTAGAAGTTGGCCAGGCAAACATAAAGGTAGTAGGCGTAGGAGGCGCTGGTAATAATATGGTAGGATGGCTCTACCGAAAAGGTATCAAAGGAGCTGAGATTGTTGCATGTAATACAGATCAACAGCACCTAAGTTTTACTGATGCTGACAGGAAATTCCTAATGGGAAAAGAGGCAACCCGCGGCTTAGGCTGTGGAGGATATCCAGAAAGAGGTGCTGAAGCTGCACAAGAAAGCATGCAGGAAGTAAAAGACTGCTTAAAAGCTTCAGATATGGTATTTGTATGCGCAGGTATGGGAGGCGGTACAGGTACAGGAGCAGCACCAATTGTAGCTCAAGTAGCTAAAGATGCTGGTTCAATTGTCATAGGTACAGTTACAATGCCTTTCAAGATTGAAAGGGCAAGAGTAGATAAAGCAGAATTCGGATTGCAACAACTTCGGCAAGTGTCTGATACAGTTATTGTCATCGATAACAACAGACTTGTCAATATTGCCGGGAATTTGCCAATACAACAAGCATTTGCAGTTGCAAATGAGCTAATATCTACAATGATTAAAGGTATAGTGGAAACAATAGCAATACCAAGTTTAGTAAACCTAGATTATGCAGACGTGAAAGCTATAATGACCAACGGAGGAGTTGCTGCTATAGGAGTTGGTGCATCTGACACTAATAACAAAGTAGACGAAGCAGTAAAAGGCGCATTAAGCAATCCATTATTGGATATAAGCTATGAAGGCGCAACAGGCGCTTTAATACATGTATGCGGCGGCCCTGACATGACTCTAGATGAGATCAGCAGGGTTGGCGAACTTGTAACAGAAAGTCTGGACGAGGATGCGAATGTTATCTGGGGAGCAAGAGTAGACGAAGCAATGAAAGGAAAACTAACAGTTATGACAATCATAACTGGAGTTAAGTCCCCATGGATTTTAGGCAAGATTGACCAAAGGTCAAGACAGCAAGAAGTCCAGGCAATGAGCGACGAACTAGGCATAGAAATCATAAACTAAGTTGGTTTGCGGTGAGAACACCGCTTTTTTTTATTATTGTCACATTTAGTGATGAGTTCTCGCCTCCATTTTATTCTCCAAACCACCCCCAAAACGTTTGATTGATGGAGGCAAAAACTTTTTCCCCTGAAAAGGGGATTTTTATTTTCACCTAGCTTTATCTCTTGGAGACATGTATTTGTAATATAACTTACCGCATAATTGAGTCATAGGTTTACTTTCAAATTTAGCTTGTAGATAGGTTGTAATAATCTGTCTAAGATTACGTTCTTCTTCACCTATCATCCTAGCAACCCCGTAAATAGCTTCAGGCATATCAATCTCAATACCTGGTACAAGTTTCCCATAGATCTCAACTTTCTGTTTCTCAGGAATAGCCTTGTAAGCAATCTTACCTACACCACGAACATCTAAAAAATTAACAGGTTGAAGATTAAAATCTTTAACCTTGCTTCTCAACAAGACAGGTATCTCCATCTCATTTACCCTATAAGGTACAAAAGTCACTATTCCCTGTTTTTCCTGCGTATACAATTTAGCAGCAACACTAAGCATTAGGTTCTCATAGAAATCCTGAAGTTTTTCTAGAGGCATACTTCTTAATGCGCTTTCAGGTGGACCATCATATCTTAGATAATCAAAAGCTTCAACCTTTCCAGTTAAACCATTTTCAACTATACTAACACCAACCCTGTCTGGTTCCTCAGGCTGAAGAACTACTTGCAGATGTGAATCTTGATGAGGATCATCTACTCCCCTGTCTCCATAATCAAAGAAAAGAACATCAAGAGTATTCACTCTACCCTGGCCTTCTACTTCATAGACTACATAATCCCTATATGTCCTAACTACAACACCTTCCAAAGGCTCTTCAACCTTAGAATCATTAACCTGCATTAACAGCCTTGCAATTGTCCTAGATAGTTTTGAAACTTCTGCCATTTTATTAGTAAAAAGTAATTGTTTTTTAAATGTTTTCTTACACATTATTACATTCCATTATATGCGTCTTTGGTGCGTATTCTGCATCACATAACCAGACCATTGTAACAATGTCTGTGTCATTTGTTCTTACTTGTACTTCTTTATATCCTCGCTTAATAGAATTAAAATGCCTAGCAACAGAAACAAGATTACAGTCACATTCAACATTATTTTCAGGAACATATTTTTTGCCATCATCAAGTCTCCCATAGGTATACCTACGAGCTTGCCCTACTTCTTTATTAATAAGACTAGTCCAAGTACGGCCCCACCACCCATAACCTTTAGGCTTACCAAGTTCAGAGAAAGCTTCAACTAAATGAGCACGGACATCATCTAAAAACCTTTCAACAACCGGCTTATGATTAACCAATTTTCTTCCACTATCCTTCCATTTATCATATACAGCCTTAACTGCAGTCTTAGCAGTTACTTTTCCATAATCCAATATCTTATCATCTGTTGGATGATCTTTA
The DNA here is from genome assembly GCA_964550525.1 of uncultured Methanosarcinales archaeon. Lineage (GTDB taxonomy): Archaea > Nanobdellota > Nanobdellia > Woesearchaeales > JANQNQ01 > CAZJZJ01. The sequence continues at coordinate 10,499 of CAZJZJ010000036.1, read as the reverse complement.
ATTACATACTCTTGGTTTTTTTCCATTAAAAAATGCCCTCTAATTTTCATCCCTTCTATAAAAGCTTTATATTTATCTTTTATTTCCTCTTGTTTTGCTTCAAGCTCTCTAATTATTAGATCATAATCACGGAAATTGTTTGAAAGGTCTAATTCTCCACTTATCCCATATTGCTTACCTTGTTTCCTTGTTCCTTTCCTAGCAATCCTGGCACTACCTGTACTTACATCTATATTAAGATTATACTCATCAAGAACCATTGCATACCAAAACTTCATCTCTCTAAAATACTTTTCAAAGTGTTTTGTTCTTTTCTTAAACACTATAGTAATTGGAGCTTTAAAACCTTCATAAAGCAATCTAGCTACTCTTGAATCATGATCTTCTTTTTTTGCTTCTTTTTCAACCAAATCAACCCATTCTCTAATCTGTCTGTAATTATGGTTGGACTCTTCTTTTCTAATACTATCAAATTCTTTTTGAACACTAAGCAAAGCAGCCTCAAGATCTTTTCCAGCCTTATCATTCCATGCTTCTAACTCACCCATAACCATGTCAGTAACATAATAATCCTTAGAATGGTCTTCAAGAACATCATTTAATGTAATCATCTTCCCAATTACAGACGTATCTAACAAAACAGCTGTTTTCGCCATAATAAAAAAGAAATATCAGATAACCCTTTATAAATGTTTTGTTTTTGTTACCACTCTAACGTACTACCATTTGCCGTGTTTTTTCTTAATCTTCTCGCCTATCTTCTTGCTTGCTTCTTTTGCCTGGTCTGCAAGCTTTTTTGTTACTTTTGTTATTAGGCCTTTAGTTTTCTGCACTGCTTTTTCAACTTCATGGCTGGAATAACCCATGAATTTCATAGGATCTTTAATAGTTGCATGCCATTTTTCAAAATGGAATACAGTTTCAATATGATATTTATACGGTTCAGGTGGCTTTTCATCAGGATAACCTAGAGTTAATACTACCTGCGGCCTTACTTCGTCTGGGCATCCTAATAGCCTTTTAACCATATCCTCATCAAATGCACCTACCCAACATGCACCTAAGCCAAATGAATGAGCTGCTAACAACATATTTGCTGCTGCTGCTGCACAATTCTGCACAGAATAAAGCCTCTCTCCTCTAATCCCATAATATTGTTTAGCTTTATAGGGCTCAGAACAAACAATAATATGCACAGGGGCTTTAGCCATCCAAAACTGCTGTAAACAAGCTTCAGCTAATTTCTCTCTTTTCTCTTTCCCGCACACTACAATAAACTTCCAGTTCTGTAGATTACCTGCGTTCGGAGCCAACCTGCCAGAATCAACAACCCTAGTTACTAAATCCCAAGGCACAGGAACATCTAAATACTTCCTAATAGAACGTCTTGTGTGAATTGCTTGTTCAACATCCATTTTGTGCCTCTTTTTAATATAATCTAGAATATCACTTATATAAATGTTATGGAAATAATTCTATTTCTTCTTTTTCACTGGCTTCTTATCTGCCCACTGCTTGGTTGCCCAGAATATGAGTGAGAATACAAAGCATGCTGCAATAAAAATAAGAGTCTTGCCCATCCACCATAAAGCATAACCAAAGCCAGTAGTTACTGTTTTGTGCATTTTATCACCTTTTTTAATGAATATTATTTTCAGAGTATTTAAATTCTTCTTTTCCATTAACTTTTTAAATAAGCCAGCTTATATTCCCCTTATATGAAATACATCACTCTTGTTGAGACGTATGAAAAACTAGAAAGCACTACAAAGAGGTTGAACAAGACTTACTATATCTCTGAGCTATTAAAAAAAACTCCAGCTGAAGACATGGATAAGATTGCGCTCTTGCTGCAAGGCAAATTGTTTCCTTCCTGGGATGAAAGCAAGATTGGCATGGCAGCTAGACTTGTTCTAAAAGCTATCAATATTGCAACAGGGATTGATTCAAACAAAATCGAACAAGAGTGGAAGAAAACAGGCGACTTAGGATTAGTTGCAGAGAATACAACAAAGAAGAAAAAACAAGCTACTTTGTTCTCTTCTGAATTAACTGTACTAAAAGTCTTCAACAACCTGAAAAAACTTGCAACCTTGGAAGGCGCTGGCACTGTAGACAAGAAAATAAAACTAGTTGCTGAATTATTAACATCAGCAAAGCCATTGGAAGCAAAATACATCATAAGAACAATCCTAGAAGATTTAAGAGTTGGTATTGGCGAAGGCTCAATTAGAGATGCAATTGCTTGGGCGTATTTCCCAGCTGTAAAAGGTATTTTCTGTTTTTGCAAAGAATGCAAGAAGTTTGTACCAAAAACAGCTAAATGCTTAAGCTGCGGTAAAAAACTGGATCTAAAAGCAGAAGCAAAAGTAAAGAATGTTTTGGAAGTTAAAGATGTTAATGAAATCAAAAAACCAGAAGACTACAAACTGATTGTAACTCCCGACGACAAGACAGCCAGGGAAGTGTATAATTTCTTAACCAACAAAGTGCAAGAAGCCATCGATGTAACCAATGATTTTGCTTTGGTTGCAAAAACAGCTAAAGAAAAAGGTTTAGCAGGTTTAAGCAAGATCAGCCTAAAAGTAGGCACTCCAATCAAAGTAATGTTGTTCATAAAAGCAAAAGATATGGAAGATGCTTTCAAAAGAGTAGGTGAACCTGCTGCTTTTGAATACAAGTATGATGGGTTTAGGTTGCAGATACATAAGGATAAAAAAATTACTCTTTACACTAGAAGATTAGAAGATGTAACCAAGCAATTCCCTGAAGTAGTTAGCTATGTAAAAGAGCATGTCAAAGGAAAAACATTCATCTTAGATGCAGAAGCAGTTGGCTTTAATCCAAAAACAAAGAAATACCTTCCGTTTCAAAGCATGTCTCAAAGAATAAAAAGAAAATACAACATTGAGCAAATGGCTAAGGATTTCCCAGTTGAATTGAATGTTTTTGATATTGTTTATCTCGACGGAAAAAGCCTTTTGAAAAAAGAGTTCAAAGAACGTAGAAGATTGATTGAGAAAATAGTCAAACCAAGTAAACATAAGATTGTTCTAGCAAAACAGATAATAACTTCTGACAAGAAAAAAGCTGAAGTTTTCTATCAAGATTCTTTGAAAGCTGGTGAAGAAGGAGTAATGGCAAAGAAGCTAGATGCTCCTTACAAACCAGGAGCAAGAGTTGGTTATGGAGTTAAGATAAAGCCGGTTATGGAAGCTCTGGATTTAGTAATCATTGAAGCAGAATGGGGTGAAGGTAAACGAGCTAACTGGTTATCTTCATTCACAGTTGCATGCCAGGACGAAGATGGCAATTTACTTGAGATTGGTAAAGTGTCTACAGGCTTAAAAGAAAAAAGAGAAGAAGGCCTTAGTTTCGAAGAGATGACTGAGCTTCTTAAACCTTTAATAAAAAAAGAAAAAGGCAAAACAGTAACAGTAAAGCCCAAGATAATCATTGAAATCAACTACGAAGAGATCCAGAAATCACCTACCTACACAAGCGGCTATGCTTTAAGGTTTCCAAGAGTTATCAGGTTAAGAGACGAGAAATCAATACACGACATTAACACTCTTTCTGAGATAGAGGAACTGTATTTTGGGCAGAGAGGCAGGTAGTTACCACTTAAGGGTGATTAAAAACCAAAAGATTTATAAACTAGTTCTTATACTGAACCAAGATATGGCAAAAAAAAAGGTAATTATACCTCCTCTAGATGTCGCTGTTGCAGAATACTGCAAACCAGGATATACAGACACAGGATTGCTTGATGCTAACGGAAACCCTATTTTTAGGTTTTCTTCAGGCGATGAAAATGGTTTCTATGGCAAACTAACAGAGACTATAGATGAACTAGGTTTATCAGAGATGGAACCTCAGTTTATTTCTTGGATACCTCATGCAGAGTTGGAAAAAAAGGCTAGTGAGCATAATACCGCACATCAAAGAGTAAAAAAGAGTCTTTTATTCAAAGCAACTGCTGGTACAATCGCAGCTTTGCTTGCAGGTTATTTTATAGCTGTTAATAACACTCAAGCTGCTGCAAAAGATCTTCATTGGAATAAAGATTATACAGAAGCACTTCTTGTGAACTGCGCTTTCAACGGAGTAATGGCAGGTATTGGTGCTATGACACGTGGAGAGCCTTTTGGTCCTTCATTCAAAAAAGCATTTATCCATGCTGGACCTGCTGCTTTCGCAGGCAAATATCTAGTTGGTTCTAATCCAGATTTAGTTTGGCCTGCAAAGATCATTAATGCTTATGGAACTTCTATAACAAATAACCTTGTCAATGGTAGGGATATGTTTGAAAAGTATACACTCAGATTAGGCCCATTAACATTTGATATGTACGATGGCAATACTCAAGATATAGAATTAAGATATAACACAGGAGTTATTAGAGGAATTCTTTGGCATATTGAAGAAGGTAATTCTTTTGATCTTGATGAAACATTAAAACAAGGACTTACACCAATTTTCCGTAGTAAACGCAATGATGATTATCTTGGAGTATCAGCTAATGGTGCAGTTGCTTTAACCCCTGAATCTGATAAAGAAGTATTAGCCCATGAACTAGTACACGTATTCCAACAGAATGATTTTGCACAGATGGGTGATATTCTTTTGAATAACATTACCAAGAGAGGAGTGCCACTTAAAGAAGATATCCCTGAAAACTGGGATGTGGCTCCGCAGATGGGAATTTTTCCTAGAATGTTATACCATAAAAGTGTCAATTACAGAAACAGACCAGAAGAAAGAGAAGCATATTTGCTTGATGGGAAGTAAACTTTATATAACACCTTAATTCTTTTCCCCTTATGCGCAAACCTACAATCCATTTCAGTAGAACAGAATTAGAGCATTTATTCAGAGCCTGGGTTGCTCTCTCATTAGCGTTTGGTATTTTGTTGAATGGAGGTAGTGTTTTTTCTGTTAATATTGCTTACACATTTGTACTTTCTGCTTTAACAGTAGGTATTGCTTTTCTATTGCATGAACTTGGACATAAGTTTGTTGCACAAAACTTTGGCTATATCTCAGAGTTTAGAGCTTTTGACAAAGGACTTATTTTAGCAGTTGTCATGTCTTTCTTTGGCTTCATATTTGCAGCTCCAGGCGCAGTCATGATACAAGCCAGACACATCAACAATAGAAGGCGAGGATTGATATCAGCTGCTGGACCTTTAGTTAACATTATTCTAGGAGTTTTTTTCCTAGGCTTAAAGATGTTAAACATACATGCATTCGTCAATAATATTGCTTATTACGGCATTCTAATCAATGCATGGCTAGCTTTATTCAATATGCTTCCATTCGGCCCTTTAGATGGAAAAAAGATTCTAAGATGGAACAGGCTAGTTTATGGAGCGATGGTTTTAGCTTCAGTTGGGATTTTATTCCTTAACAGCTAACCTTTTAGCTTGCGGAGAAATAGTCCAAACAGTTTTCCTGTTTTTCTTGCCAGAAGTCAGGATCGCGTTCTTTTTCTTGAGACATTTCATTGATTTGTTTAAAGTACTCTTAGAAATCCTAAGATCTTTAGATATCTCTTCATTGGTTTTACCGCCGTTTAGGATTAATAATTTTAGTATCCTTTGTTCGCGTTTATCAAAGACATCTTCGAAAGGCCTTGCCCCTTCAAAACTTTCATATTCCTTAACTGCATGCGGTTTGAAAGCGTCAACATTCACTCCATTAAGAGTAAGTATCTCTTTAGCAGCATGGAAAGTAATCTGATACTTTTTTTTCATAATAGGATTTCTTTTACCGAATTTTTTGTGGTGAAAATCAAAAAGCATGTCAGTGTACTCAAGCAGCCTTCTAGGGTTATCGCCTGCACAAGCTACCACTAGTTCCTTAGCTTCTTCAGTCATTTTCCTTGAGAAATTCTTTCTTGTCCTAGGGTTATATAACCTCCTATTGATTATCTTCTTCATATCCTCTTCATCTAATTTAGGCATCCTAATAACCCTGTTACCTAATCTTTCTTTGAAAGCATCTGAAACATTATTAAGTTTCTCACTGATCTGCGCTATAACTATACTTTTAATCACCCTTGTATCAGGTGTTTCCCATTTACTTCTTGCCTCTAAAACAATCCTAGGGTCAGTTGCCTGGAACTCGTCAATAATCAGAACAGGTTTTTTTGTAGGGAACTCTTTTAATCTTAGCTTGTCAAAGAAATTTCTTTTCTTTTTTAGTTCTTCCTCAAGATTAAACCCTTCTGGCAGATCCTGTGCATCCAAATAAACAAAAGAACGATTCTTCATCCGTTTCTGGATCCTATAAAGCAAACTAGTCTTTCCGCTGCCAGTAAGCCCGTTAATAAAACATATCTCCTCCTTATGAATATGACTCCTAAGTTTAGCTTCTTGCTCTTTTACACCTACAAGATTAGGATTAGGCCTTACATCCATCGGGTTGCTTCTATATCCAAGTTTATGAAACCATGCCATCTAAATTCCGTCCTTTTACTATTTTCTGAGGTATATCCTTTATATAGTTTTTGTTTTAGTCATCTTTCCTAGTTGCCGGATTTAATATAACATAACTTGCATGATACGGGCTCTGCAAGCCTGCTTTTTCTGGCGGTACAAATGGTTTAGGCATCTCTTTTATTGCTTTACTATAAAATTCTAATGCCTTTCCATCCTCATCTACAAACCCAGGTAAAGGTACAAGATTTGATGTCTTAAAACTACCATCACTTTCAAAATCAACATCAAATGTTATTATTTCCACTAAAGCTAGATTCCTTTCTAATGTAGACCAAATATGATTGGGTTTACCATAAAAAAGAAGATAGAAATTTGCATAAGCTTCAAAAAAGTCCTTATAACTTATTTCATTCCTATCTCCAGGACTATAGGTGTGCGTAAAAGCATCATTGATATCTCTTCCATATTTCAAGACTTCAATAGCAACCCTCATACTACGTAAATCAACAAGTATACTATCACAAATGTCACTAATCTCTTCAGTCTTCTTTGTAAATTCATTTGTGAAATCTTTGTCTGCCTTAGCTATCCTATCGCAAGTTGCAGATATTTCGTCAAATTCTTCTTTTATCTGCCTGTCCAGATCATCAATAGTTTGCTGCGTGTCTCCTTCATCAGGATCAGGGTCACCACCAATGCCCAAACCTGTTGTGCCAGTTCCTTCTGGAAGCTCGTTCTCTACAATTACACCCAAAGTGCCTTCTGGATTAGTTGATTGTGTCACCTGGCCTAATACAGCATCCGGGGTGTAACCAGTATCCATGTATACTACACTAACTGCATAGGATTCTTTTTGAGATACTTTGCTATCAAACCTTCTAGGCAGACTATAGAGTTCATAACCCAAGAAAACTGTCAGATGAAACACCATCGAGAATATCAAACAAGCTTCAAAACTAGGTGTATACCTAAAATTACTGCTCCCCCCATTATCCACATCCGACATTTTAAATAAAAACCGTCCCCGATGGGATTCGAACCCACGTTTCAACCTTTCTGCTTTTGCAAACCGCAAGGTTGTGTTCTATCCAGGCTATACTACGGGGACATAAGGCAGAAGGGGAGAAAGAGAGTATATAAATTTTACTTAACAGATTCTTTCCAAAGCAATTGAAAAAACCTTTTATAGGATTTAGCTGCTTTTTCTTCTTCAATTAGAAAGCCAAATGGTTTATCTAGATAGATAATTATTCCGACTCTATTTCCGCAGATAACTGTTTCAGTGAATTCTTCGAATTCCTTTTCAGTGTATCTGACAGTTGTTATTTTCTTTCGACTTATTTCCTTTCCCCAATACTTCAATGAAGAATGAAAAATAAGTTTAGCAGTGATTCTTTTCTTAATTCTTCTATTATGAAAACCAGCCCAGAAATAATCACCAAGCAGCTTGTTTGCTTTAAGTCCTCCACCATAACCAAAGTATTCCTTTGAATTAATTTCTAGCATTAAGTTTAATAGTTCTTTTACCCCTCTTATTCCTCTGTATATTGCTGCTTCTGGTTTTTTCTTTGCAATACTTTGTTTTGCAATCAACTCTGGCAAGATTGTTTTTAATCTGTCTTTTTTTTCTTCTATAAAATCCAGCAACAATTTAGGATTTACAGCTTGGTATTGTTTTTTCTTTCCTTCCAAAACATATGTTACTAATCCTTTTTCTATTAAACTATGGAAAGCCCTATGTACAACTGCATTCTGCAATCCAGATTTTTCTACAACAGGCCCTGCATTAGATGAGCCAAGCTCAATTAATGTTAGAAATACCTTAATCTCAGCCCCTGTCAAACCTAAGTCCTCTAGTATAGATGTGTCCATATAACGTATTAAGCAAAGCTTCTATTTAAGCCTTTCTATTTATAGTCACAATTGTGGTTACAAAGGTTGATATAGTTAAGATGTCATTACTATTACATAATAAAAACAGTTTTCCTTACTGTAAAAAAAGGAGGAGATGATGAAAAATGAAAAAAAGTCTTGAAGAAAGAGTGAAAAGACGTGTTGAATTGGTTATGGAAAAGCAAAAAGATGGTGAGAGTTATGTTGGTGCATTATTAGGAAAAAACCCAATAAACATATATGACAAATCAATTCCAAATAGTATACTCCTTAGGATATTCAATAGGGCATACAACAAAAAAAAGGAATTAGATGAAAAAGATAAAAACAGTCTTGATGTTCGTTTTGAATTCTTAGGTTATGAATGTCATCATGAAAAGATGGTTATGTGCTCTGATTCCGCAGTTGCTATAACCGGAAGAACAGGAGTATCTTCAGGATTATATCTAGAAGTACTCTGGTTGATTAAACATCATGCAGATAAGAAATACCATAAGTGGTTCGAAGGAGTAGTAGAAGCAGGACTTAACACTGCAGAATTACTGTTTAAAGAAGGGAAAATCTATGAGCTAGATTGGTGTATTGATGGTAACCCCGAGATGGATATAGAAGAACGAGGTTATGATGTAAAGAACTGTGTAGACATGATGAGAAGTGGACTTGATTATGTATTCCTCACAGCAGATGCAATAGGAAAAAAAGACTATTTCATAGAGAGACTTAACCAGATCTATAAATCCATGCCAGATACTGGTACAGAGACAAACAAGAAACTAAGGAAAGAGATGGAAGAGATAGTCTTAGAATACTCTCCAGCAGAAAACGCTGGAGAATAATTTTTTTCTTTTTTTACCAAAAACTTTTTATTCTTATTGTTTACTTTTAGCTTTATGAACGAAAAACAAGCCATTGCATTGTTAAGGAAAGAAATCAAGGATGATATTGCTTTTAAGAAGATATTGGCTCATTCTAAGAAAGTGAAGGAGATTGCTTTAAGGATTGCTAAGAAGATCCCTGATGTTGATATTGAGTTTATTAAAACAGCTTCTTTATTGCATGACATTGGTAGAGGAGAATACCGACCCAAAACTCCTAAAATGATTAGACATGGTTTACTTGGTGCAGAGATATTGCGAAAGCATGGCCTAGAAAAACATGCATTGGTTGCAGAAAGGCATATTGGAGCAGGTATTTCTAAAGAGGATATAGAGGAACAAGGACTTGATTTACCTAAAAGGGATTTCTTGCCTGTATCCAAGGAAGAAAAGATCATTGCAGACGCAGACAACTTTGTATTCCAAGACAGAGAAGGTACAATCGAAGAGATCTATGACAGATACATAAAAGAAATCAAATGCTATAAAAAAGAAGTTAACAAAAAAGTAGCCAAAAGATGTGTTAAACTGCATGAAGAAGTCATGAGTTGGTGTAGATAATTGTGTTGTTAGCTGGAATCTTTGTTACTATCTTAAGCACAACTTTCTTTTTCTCTCCTTTTGGATTCTTTATCTGGAAATTGTTGAGTTTTTTTAGTTCTTCTGTCTTTGAGATAACGTTGAATTGCAGTTTTACAGGGTCTATGCCTATTGCTTCAATGTAATCAAGGTAATGTTCCAGTTCAAAAAAGAACCTTTCATAGTAGAATTGCAGTTCAGGGTTGTCAATAAACCATATTTTCATGAGAGCTTTATGGTGTTTTGTTAAAGCGAACATCTTTTTCTCAGCAAACCCCTTTGTAAGAGCAACTAAGTAAGCATTGTCTTTGGCTAAAGAATATAGCATTCTAGGTTTTCCTTTATCCCTGTTTGAAATCCTTTCTTTATTAACTAATCCAGCAAACTCTAGTAGTCTTAATTGCTGACTTACATTCGCCATAGTTGTTTTCAATAACTCAGCTAACTCTAGCGGAGAATACGGCTTATCTGCCAGTTTCTGCAAAATATCCCATTTTGAGCTTGTGAATAATGCTTCTATTTCCATGTTCAGTATACCTTTCTGTATATCTGTATATGTATATCACCACTACTATTTAAACCTTTCGGTGATTAATTAATTAGTTAATTAGAAAAAGACAGAGTTACTACTTCCACATAATAAAGAAGAAAAACATTTATAAAACACCTTTCATTCTTTTTTTATATGGGAAAACCAGAAACAATTGAC
>CAZJZJ010000035.1:0-13641 GCA_964550525.1 uncultured Methanosarcinales archaeon | reverse complement strand
ACCCTGATATGTCGGCAAAGGTTACGAAGCGCGTGGTGAAAGAGACGGATAAGCCTGTCATTGTAAAGCTGTCACCCAACGTGACGGATATCAGAAAGATAGCTGTTGCCGTGGAAGGCGCCGGGGCAGACGCATTATCTCTGACAAATACCCTGACAGGCATGGCCATAGATATTGAAAGGCGTGTCCCCAAATTAGCAAATATATCGGGCGGGTTGTCAGGACCGGCAATCCGGCCAGTGGCACTCTTCATGGTCCATCAGGTGGTCAAGGCGGTCAAGATACCGGTAATCGGTGTGGGAGGAATAGTGGATTACCGGGATGCGCTCGAGTTCATGATAGCGGGTGCCAGGGCCATTCAGATAGGCACCGCCAGTTTTGTCAATCCAAAAGCCTCTCTCGACATCATAGAGGGGTTAAGGATGTTTTGTCAGGAAAAACCTATTGGAAAAGTAATTACAAGATGTGAAGATTTTGAGATGAATGGTAATTCTGGTGTTTTTTGGTCTGTTATATATAATCTTGCTAAGAATTCTGTGAAGAAATTTATGGAGGATTACATTAAAGATAAGGTTACTAGAGACAATAGAGTTTATATTGATGTTTACAAAGCAAATGGTTGTTGCGTTGTTACTGTTGCTGATAATGGTGATCCTATCTCTTTGGATAAAATGAAAGAGAAGATAAGGGAAACAATTGTGTACGAAGGTATAGATGCTTTAGGATTCTGGGATAAAGGAACTAAAAGGAGAATTGAAGGCTGGGTTAAATCGCCTTACAAAGTTGTGGAACTAACAGTAGATGATTTATTGCCTACTTCAAGATATGTGATAAGGTCAAGTGGATTAGACATGAAGCAAAAAGCAGTTAATTCAGGCATGGGTTTATATGGTATAAGATATTTATCTGAATGTTTGGATGGTGCTGTTATGTATGGTGAATGTATAAATACGGGAAGCCCTCTTTTTACGTTTGTCTTACCTATTAATTTCCAGCAGCCTAATAAGCAGAAAGTTGGTGAGGTTGTTTATCAACTAGAAGAATTAGGTAAGGTGGCTTGATTCTTTTTCTGTAACCACTCTCCAGCAAAGAAAACCTTTATAAATGGTAGCTAGTTCTTTTTTGTTCGAGGAGATATTATGAAATCAATACCGCTTGAGATGAAGTGCAGTTATTTTCTTATAGACAGAGATCTTGCTTTAGAAGATGGACCACTCACACAACAGATGGTTAATAATAAGCTGGTAAGGGTTCTTTCTGAAGATGGTTCTGTGGATTTGTATGAATTACTTTCAGCTTTTGATGGTGTGGGTAAAACTGAAAGCAATATAGAATTTTTATTCAGGCAAGAGGCAGATGAGATCTTGGCTCACAAAGGTAATCATACTATGATGGGTGCTGTCCTGTATGGTTTGAATCAGATCGAGAGTTGTTTTGTTGGTGAAGACGAAAGCACATATAAGCATATGGCTTTCAAAGGTTTTACAGACGCATTTAATACAAAAACAGTTCATAATCTTAAAGATTTGTATAAGGATAATCCTGAAGCTTTGAAGATCATTGCTATGGATCTGGCTTTAATAGGTTCTAGAGTATGGGCTCAAGCAACTAGGCTTTATTTTATTGGCAAAGATGAAGACGACGATGTAAGGAAATCTAAAATTAATGAACATATGGCTACTAGGTTAAGATATGTTAGAACTGGAATCATCAGGTCTGCAAAAACATTTGCACTGAAGCAGGTTAGAGAATTTGCAGATAAATATCATGGGGTAACAATAGAATCTTTTATGGATTACATGGGCTTGGCATTGCATAGGGATTGGGATAAAGGCCAGAAGGCTGTTAATACTGAAGTTGGTAAGATAATTACAGCTCTTAGCCAGAAGAAAGTAGAGGATGCATTGAAAGCTTATGAAAGTTATGATGAGCATACACAGAAATATGTTGCAAGCTTTTTAGGCAGTATAGCATGTTACACCAGAAGCTCAGCTTGTGTAGAAAAAGCTGCTAAGACTTTAATAAAAAGCGCATCTCTTCTTCGTGAAAATAGGGATGATGAATGGGCGCAGGTGGTAGATGGTTTGTGGCCTGAACATACTACTCTGGATAAGGTAAAACACAGAAAGAATATTTCTACTTATAATAGGCTTTTTGAGAATAGCTATAAAGATGATAGGCGAAAATAAGATTAACCTTACACGCGGATTCATGTATGAAAGGTTAAGCGATGTTGTGCTTGAAGTCGAGGATGAACAATTAGTAAACAGTGTGGCCATGGGTGACTTAAGAGAGATTGTTTCTGAGATAATCAGGGTGTTTGATACACCATACATCATAACGCAGCTTTTTGCAGAAGGTTATGGTACCTATAGTGGATATCTTAGTGAAGGTTTACTAAAACACAAAGAATCTGCACCTGTTATGCTGGCTATGTTGTATTACCTTAATAGTATGGACAGTAAGATGTGGTTGAATGGCAGACATAGTGAAAAATTACTTGATGATGAGTTAGCCAGGAATTTTGTAAAAGGTTTTGAGAAAGAATCTATAGATACTTTGAAAGAAACCTATAAGGAAAACCAGGCAGCTCTAGAAACATTGATGTTAGCGATAGGGCATTTTGGGAATAGGGCAGTATCTTATGCGTGCAAAAATCCTAGAGCAGAGGTAATCTATCCAGAATATCTTATCGATTCTGTCGCTAAGACTTTCGCTGAAGATCCTATAAAAAAGCTAGCTCAAACATATAGTGGTAAAAGGTTTAATCTCTTTATGGAAAACATTCTACGTGCAGTAGATATGCTTTTAATCCACAATCACTATAATCCTTCTGATTACAATATGGTTGGTGATGTCATAACAAATATTGCATCTTCTTTGACAGAAGAAGACCTTAACCCTTATTTAGATAAGATCGATGGCTTAACTAATGAAGAGGATGCACTTTTTATGTTAGGCAGGGTTGCTTATCATTCTCAGGATGCAGAATACGTCAAGAAGGCAGCGCAAGTTGCAGTTTATTATCAATGCAGGGATTCTTCACATCTTGGTCTGCACTTAAATAGCTTTAGGGGAGAAGTTTCTAGAAATGGTGTGCCTATTGAGGATAAAAAACAGGAATTGATGAGATCTCTTAATCGGACACTTAACCTCTGAAAACCTTAAGAATTCTTTTTTTCCAACTAAACCCCTACTTTCCTCAACAAAGGCAAAAGCTCATAGAATTCTGATTCGTATTTTAGGCTCCAGGTTTCCAACAGGTTCTCAAACATGTTTTGGTGGGTTATTGGGACTAGGATGACTGATCTTGTCAGTTTCTTGGCATTGCTTTCTTTGATGAAATTGTCAAGGCCGCGTGTGAACTGGACTTTTTGGACATTAGTTAATTTTTTTAGGTTATACTTGTACAGAACCATTGGTTTGATCTTATACAATCCATGTAGAAACTTATTTTTCTTTACACTAAAGCCTTCTCTGATTAATACAAGCCATAGTTGGGAATAGATGCTGTCTTTATCTAAAAGAGTAATGTGGGCATTTTTAACACTTTGTTTTACTTCTTTCTTAATCTCTTGAATCTTATTCTTATCATTAATTAACAAAGCTATATCTACGTCATTAGCTTTTAGTTCTGACTTGACAACAGAGCCGAAGATAAATATGTCTTCCAGCTCTTTATGTTTATTCAATACTTTTCTTAATCTTTTCACTAAATTCATTAGTTCTAATGATTTCTTTGATGGCATTTTTTATATCCTCACAGCTTTTTTGTAGGCTTGGTTTTGAGTAAGCATCGACATAATGACTCCATATGTTGTCAACAATGGAATAAATCTCTGGGAAAGAGTCTTCTAATATTCTAAACCTCTCTCCATGGTTCTTAGGAAGCCTTTTGACATCAGTTAAGATCTTAATGTCGCATAAAGCAAACATTGCTTTGGATAGCAAAATTACGGAATTCTTGTATCTTTGTTTATTGAATTCATCCATGGCACCTTGGAATTCTTCCAAGAAGGTTTCTTCTAGCTCTTTTTCCTGTTCCATAAGGTAATATATGTAGAACTCATATATAAATCTTGTTATTTTATTAACAAGAAATAGTTTTTAGGGCATTTACGTTAATTAAGAACGGCTTGTTTTTTATTAACAAAGGAAGATATTTAAGCGCTTGTTGTTAACTAACTAACCCCTGATCACTTTAAGAATTTCATCTCTTTTTTCTTCCATCAAAGCCTTTGTTTTTGCTTCTACAACTAGCCTTAGTACTGGTTCTGTGTTAGAAGGTCGTACATTAAACCACCAGTCTTTGTATTCTACTGTAAGGCCGTCAATCTTTTCTGTGTTTTCTCCTTTTGCGCTGTAGAGTGCTTCAAGTTTTCTTATCATTGCTTGTTTGTCTTCAACATCTGAGTTTATTTCTCCTGATGGGAAGTAGCGTTGATAAGGTTTTACAAGTTCAGAAATTGTTTTACCTGATTTAGAAAGTACACTTAGTACAATTAATAAGGTTATCATACCACTGTCTGCGCAGAAACTGTCTCGGATATAATAATGGCCAGATAACTCTCCAGCAAAAACTGCTTTTTCATCTCTAACTCTTTTCTTTAGAAAAGCATGGCCAACTCTACCTTTTTTAGCAACTCCGCCCATGTCTTCTATCTCTTCTTTTACAGCCCAGCTGCTTCTTACGTCATAGATCACTGTTGCTCCTGGCTCTTTTTCCAGGAAAAAGTGTGATAATAAAATAGTAATAATGTCTGCAGGGATTCTTTTGCCGTTTTCATCTACAAACATGATTCTGTCTGCATCTCCATCAATAGCAATACCTATGTCTGCTTTTTCTTTTTTTACTTTTTTTTGTAGATCTTTTATGTTCTCATCTTTCAAAGGATTTGCTTCATGGTTTGGGAATGTTCCATCCAATTCAAAAAACATTGGAACATATTCACAGTCTAGGTGCTCAAACACTTTAGGTACAACCATGCCACCCATACCATTGCCACAATCAATTACAACCTTTAAACCTTTTCTTACATGATTAAACCTAAGAACAAATTTAATGTAATCCTTAAAAAATTCTTTTTTTATGATTTTGCCTTTCTTTTTTTCTTTGAAATCTCCTTTTTCAACTAGTTTTTTTATATCTTGGATACCAGTATCGCCGCTTATAGGGATTACATCTTTTAAACTTAGTTTCATGCCGTTGTATCCAGCAGGATTATGTGAAGCAGTTATCATTATCCCTGATTCATATTTATATTGTCCAAGTGCAAAATACGACATTGGAGTAGAACATAAACCTAAATCAACTACATCTGCACCCTGAGAAGTTATTCCTTCAGCTAAAGCCTTAAACAGTTTAGGTGAACTTGGACGCATGTCATGGCCAACTGCAACTTGCTTCACTTTAGTGAACTGAACAAAAGCTGCGCCTATCTTCCTAGCTATATCTTCATTAAGATCTTTAGGATATACACCTCTTATGTCGTATGCTTTGAAGATTGACATAAATGCTAAAATAAGCAATTAGTTAATAAAGGTTGCTGTTTTTTTTAAGCAACCTCAAAAACTTTTATGGTTTTTGTTGTTTACTGATTGCAATTAAAGCCAGACATAATTGGTTCTCTATAAGTTGCCATCTTATATCCATTCATAGGCACTGGGATCTTGTATTCAACATAACCTCCATCTTCATTTACAGTTTTTTCCATGCAATACTTTAATTGAGGAGATAGTAATATATTCCCTTCTTTACACAATATAGACACAGATACAGGCTGCCAAGTCTCTGGCCAAGGATGATCTGGCCTATACTTTAATTCACCCAAAACATCTAACATGAATTCTAAAGGAACTGAATACTCCAAGCTACCGCAATTCATGTGTAAGATATACTTGTAAGGCCTAATCCCACTCTTGCCTTGTAATTCTGTCAAATCATAGAGTGTTTGCATTGTTTTTTCTTTGTCTTCAGGGAAAATGTTCACATTTCTTTGCAACGGAACTTGTGTATTTACGTAAAATCCTCTGTCTTTAATTTTCTTAACAGCAATCAATGCATCTGTTGTAAATTGTGAAGGATGCGAAAGATGCGCATTGAAATGAACTTGGATTCCAGTTTCATTTTGAAAGTCCTTTAAACTATCTAATAATTCATCATCGATTCTATAAGGCAGGCCTTGGAATATTGTACCAGTGCATATCCTGAATTCTGAAAGATACTCTGCTTGTTTTAATTTTTCTAATACTTTCTTCATCCCTTCGTTGGGAAGCAATAAAGGCTCTCCACCACTCATAATTACTGCCTGTATCTTTTGGTTTTCGTTTAAGTACTCAACTAATTTTTCTGTTTGCAAAGATGTAGCTTTGGATAAGTCTGTTACAAACTCACTATCTTTTACACGGGTATACTCTCCTTTATAACAACCAACACAACCTGAATGGCAGATGTTAGTTATGTTCATCAATACACTTCTAGGAAATTTCTGTGAACCAACATAAACTCCATCCTTGTAAATCATAGCTCCTTTTGTGAAAATACCATATGCATCTGTTGTCTTGACCATGTTCTCGTCAAAGAAATCTTTTTTCGGTAGGAACTTGTTTAGCATATCATCGTTGTCACTGACTATGGTTAATGGAGGTATGGATAATAAGAAACCTTGTTCAACTATATGATTTATATCCTCTTCATCAATATTAAGTATCTCTTTTAATTCTTCAGTTGATGTAATCCTATGCTCAAGATGGAACTTTTGATCAGACCAATCATCTGCTATAATGCCTTCTAAATCAGGAGCATTGATTGTTTCTTCTGGCTCTTTACCAAGAACTCTTCTTAGATAAGGCCTTAGATCAGGATCCTTAGATAACTCTTTTTTTAAATATTGTAACCTAAGATAATTAAAATAATCCTTTACACTTATTCCATTTAACCTGTTTTTTAGCTCAATAATCTTTGACATTTTATACTCTATAGTAGGTACTCGTAAGCTTATAAACTTTCGTAGTCTTAATCAAGACGACAGAATAGAAAGCTTTAAATAGTAGACTATATATCAATATACTATGGCAGAAATCGACGTATTAGAACAGCTTGGATTGTCAGGAGCAGAAGCTAAGGTTTATCTAGCTTTGCTAGAAACAGGCTCAACCTTGGCAGGACCTATAATCAAGAAAACAGGCTTGCATCGCGGTACAACTTACCAGATTTTACAAAGGTTGATAGAGAAAGGTCTGGTGAGTTTTGTAGTTAAATCTGGGAAAAGATACTTTGAAGCAACTGATCCAGAACGGTTTTTAGATATTCTGAAAGAAAAAGAAGAATCATTAAAAAACATTCTTCCAGAGCTTAAACTAAAAAAACAATTAAGCAAGGAAAAACAAGAAACTACTGTTTACTCAGGTGTTAAAGGAATTCATTCTGTTATGGATAAGATGCTTGAAGATCTAAATCCAAATGGCATCTACTATGATTTTGGTGTTTCTGGATTATTTAGGCAGGTGATGGGTCCTTATTGGGATATATGGCAAAAGAAAAAAAGAAAATTCAAGATTAAATCCCAAGTGATTTTTACAGAAGAGATAAAAAAGAAAAATCCCAAGCTGTTAAAAGACTATTTTGGTGAAGCAAGGTTTCATCCAAAGGAGTTCTACAGTATAACAGACACAATCATCTACAAGGATACAGTTGTTTTATTCATATGGACAGCAAAGCCACCCATTGCTGTAGTAATCAAGAATAAAGATAATGCAGAAAGTTACAAAAAACAATTTAAGTTTATGTGGAAATATTCTTTAACTTAACCCTTTCCAGTATCTGTTTTCCTTTCAACATAGATTCTTTTAAAGGTTGGGAATGACACATTTGAAGTTATTATTGGGTTGGATTCGCAGTAAGCTATTACTTTCTTTGGATCTACTTTTGCAGTTAGAAAATTAATATAGATAAGCAAGTTTGATGGTCCCTCAACCTTGTCTTCTACTTTTCCAAACTGGTCAATGGCATAGTCTGCAACATCCTTATTTATATCCCCACCTTCAGTTATAGATCTTGATACGAGTAATTCTGAAAATGGAATAAAATAACTAAGACTCATTTGTGCTGTCAAGTTTTTGACAGTTTCTTTTTTCTCAGAAGCATGGCTCTTAAGCAGATTACAGTTCTCTGTATAAAATTCCAGATAAAGAGGTATTGCATCTTTATAATTGTCTTGTTCTAATAGTGCTATTGCCTTATCATACTTCTCTTTGAATACTGGTAATTCTTCTAGACCCATTATTTTAACCCTTTCCAACATTTCTTGGCTTTTTCATAACGTTCCATGTTGCCAGTGTCAAACCATTGGCCTGAGAACGGAAATCCACGTAACTTGCCTTCTGCTGCTAGTTTAGGGAATACATCTGTTTCCAGCATTGCAAAACCGTCTGGGATGTATTTTATTATAGAAGGTTCGCAGATGTAGAAGCCAGCATTAATCAAGTTGGAAGGTTCTTTACCTGGTTTTGGTTTTTCAACAAACTCTAAAATCTTGCTTCCGCTTAATTTAGCTACACCGTAAGCACTTGGATCTGCAACAGTTGTTAAAGCGTCTGTAACAAGTGCGCTTTTTTTTACATGCAACCTATGCATCTTTGCAATATCTATATCCTTTAATTCATCACCGTTTGAAACAATAAATGTGTCATCTAAAAGATTCTTTGATAATTTGATCGGGCCTGCAGTACCCATTGGTTCATCTTCTTCAACATAAGTAATATGTATATCAAACTTTGAGCCGTCTCCGAAATAATCCTTGATCTTTTCTTTCATATAACCAACACACATGATGATATCTCTTATCCCATACTTCTTGAACAAGTCAAACAAATGTTCTGTAATTGTTTTGCCTGCTATTGGCAACAATGCTTTTGGTGTTTTCAATGTTAAAGGCCTTAACCTTGTGCCTTTACCGCCTGCAAGAATAATAGCTTTCTTTGGATAATGCCTGCCCATTGCATAAAGAAGTAAACTCTCCATTGCATGTGAACGATTCTTGATGTTAACCCCATCTATAGTCCTATCCAATCGTGCAATAACATCCTGTTCCAAAGTTACAGTGATACGTTCTTTCATTATGATTCCTCTTTTAGAACTCCACAATAAAAGAGATATTATTTAAATGTTTTGATTTGTATGATGAAGTATGATATACTGAGAAACCTTTATAAACAATGAATGCCTCTAGGATTATAGGTGAAAAACATGAAACAGGATGTAAAAGAACTGCAAAAACTTGCAAACAAACAAGTGCAAGTTAGGAATATTGGTATTGTAAGCCATATAGATCATGGCAAAACAACTTTTACAGACAATTTCTTAGCTTATGCTGGAGTGATTAGTTTTAACCAGGTAGGTAAAAGAAAAGGCCCTAAAGGTAAGGAAGAAGTAGAAAGAGGTTTCACCGTAGATACAACAGCTGTTTCATTCATCTATGTACCAGATGGAAAGAAAAAAAAGAAAAAATGATAGATGACAATATAGTGTTACTTGAACTAAATCAGAATAACCTTGATTTGGTTAATAGTAATTGGGAAGATGTTGTAGAAAATGATAGATTGATAGTTTTAGTATCAAAGAATAGAATGAATCTGTGTTTTAATTATTGTAACCAACAAGCAATTAGAGCATTTGAAAACTGGGTAGTTGTGTACCCAGAGATATTTGATTTGTATCTCAAGAAATACAAGAAGGATTTTTCAATTATATCTAATATTCTGAAAAAGCAATAATATTTTTAAATGGGTGGCAATATCTTTCCATTATGTACACTCACAACCTCAACCCAGTGTTGTTGCATTTAGGCAGTTTAGAGATACGTTACTATGGGCTTGTTTATTTGCTTGGATTCTTTTTGGTTTATTTTGCTTTAAGGAAGAAACAAGAATTCCTTGGTCTGGATGATGAGAAAGTTGATTATCTTATGTTGTATGCGTTGATAGGGTTGATTATTGGTGCAAGGATATTTACTTTTTTGTTTGAGGATCCATCTGTTTTTATTAAGGATCCGTTAGAGCTTTTTAAGATATGGCATGGTGGTATGTCTTTTTTCGGTGCATTGACTGGAATTATTATTGGGGTTTATCTAGCTACTAAGAAATTCAAAACATCATTTCTTAAAGCAGCTGATGTGATTGTTATCCCAATTACAATAGCTTTGATCTTAGGCAGATTAGCTAATTTTGTTAACGGAGAATTGGTTGGCACTGTTACAACCTTGCCTTGGTGTGTTGTTTTCCCAACTATAGATAACCTATGCAGGCACCCTTACCAGATCTATGCTTCTTTATCTCATGTTTTGTTATTGGGGATACTTTTATCAGTAAAAAGAATAAAAAATCTAAAACCAGGCCTTGTTTTCTATAGCTTTGTAGTATTCTATTGTATTATTAGATTTATTACGGATTTTGTAAGGCAGGAAATAAGATACTTTGGGTTAAGTGTATGGCAGTATGTGTGTTTGGTTACTATATTATTAGCTGTTGGAATGTTTTTAAGAAAAAGAAAAATAAAATAAAAATTTAAGGTTCTGTTTCATTTCCTGTATCAGCATCTTCTGTTCCAGTGTCATCTTCGCCTTCTCCTCCTTCATCAGGGGTTGGCTCAGGTTCTGGTTCGGGTGGTGGTGTTTCTGGTTCTGGTTCAGGTGGGAGTTCACCAAAAGGTGAACCTACAATATCAGATTCAAGGTCTCTAGGTGGTTCAGGTTCATGCTTATCGCAAACTCCATCTGCGTTTTCATCTAAACAGCATGTATCCATATACCTTATATAAGGTGTATTACAAACCACTTCAGTCTCTGTAACCTTGATATTACAGCCTGAAAAACCAATAACTAGAACTAACACCAACATAATAGTCCATATTTTCATATCATTCGCCTCCTTTTTGTGGTTTAGGTAGATTTATGGGGTTTTTACTATATAAATATTACCAATTTTTCACCACTTCTTTCAAATGTATGATAAAGTATGATAATCATAAACTTTATATATGAGCTATGGATTTTACCCAAGCATCAAACTATAAAAACTATTAAGAGGGGTGCACAAAATGGATAGAAACTTAGCTTTGGAATTTGTAAGGGTTACTGAAGCTGCTGCTATAAATTCTGCTTATCTTGTTGGTAGAGGAGATAATCATGCTGCAGATGATGCTGCAGTTAAAGCAATGCGGGAAAGATTTAAGTCAGTAGATGTTGACGGTAAGATTGTAATTGGTGAAGGTGAAAGAGATGAAGCTCCAATGTTATTCATTGGAGAAAAAGTAGGTACTGGTAAAGGTCCTAAGATAGATATTGCTGTTGATCCTTTGGAAGGAACCAATATTACTGCTAGAGGTGGAAACAATTCTTTAAGTGTGCTTGCAGCTGGTCCAGAAGGAACTTTATTGCATGCACCAGATTGTTACATGGATAAGATTGCAGTTGGTCCTAAAGCAAAAGGCAAGGTTGACTTAGATGCTCCTGTAGAAAAGAATATACAGGCAGTTGCAAAAGCTCTAGGTATAGAAGTCAATGAAGTTACTGTAGTTATACTAGAAAGAGAGAGGCATAATGAACTTATTGCAAAAGTAAGAAAAGCTGGTGCAAGAATTATTCTTATTCCAGACGGAGATATTGCTGGAGGAATTGCTCCTGCGTTTCCTGAATCTGGCATTGACATGTTGATGGGTGTAGGCGCTGCTCCTGAAGGGGTAATCACAGCTGCTGCATTGAAGTGTTTAGGCGGCGAGATCCAAGGTAGGCTTGTTTTCAAGAAAGAAGAGGATAAATTAAGAGCAAAAAAGATGGGTATACAAGACCTAAACAAGAAATTCATGATTGATGAGTTAGCTAAAGGAGACAGGTGCCAGTTTGTTGCAACCGGAGTTACTAACGGCACAATATTGCGTGGTGTTAATTTCAAAAGTTGGGGCGCAGAAACACATTCAGTTGTAATGCGAGCTAAGACAGGCACTGTAAGATATATTGAAGCTCATCATAAGTTTTAAAACAAAAAAGATTTAGGGGTGTTAAAATGAAACCATTGCCAGGAAGTATTTTGTTTCAGGCTTTGAAAGGTAAAGGCGCTATAATCATGGCGTGCAATTGCAGGGTTATGCCTGGGGTTATTGAAGGCATATTCAGGGCTGCAAAGGATACTGATTCTGCTGTTATGTTTGAGATGGCAAGAACAGAATCCAATCTAGAAGGAGGTTACACAGGTATTACTCCGAAAATGTATGGAGAGTATACAATGAAAGTAGCTGAAAAACTAGGTTTTGAAGCTTGGGCATTGCATGCAGACCATATCGGGATAAAAAAAGGTACAAGAGAGGATATTGAGGGTGCAAAAAAGCTAATAGAAGGTCAGATTGCAGCTGGTTATACAAGTTTTGCAATAGATGCGTCACATCTTTACAATTATGAAGGGAAAAATACCTACGAAGAACTTAAACCAAACATTGATGTAACCATTGAGTTAGGCAAATTCATTAAAGAGAAAATGGCTGGCAGGGAGTTTGGATTAGAATGTGAGGTTGGTGAAGTTGGTAAAAAAGATGCAAACGGTATGGTACTTACAACGCCTGATGAAGCTACTACATATATCTCAAAACTTAATGAAGCAGGAGTAAGACCGCATGTTTTAGCAACTGCTAACGGCTCCACACATGGCAATGTATTTGATGATGAAGGTAATCCAATTGAACAAGTTAGTATAGATATCCAAAGAACTAAGGATATTGTTGCTGCATTAGCAAAGATGGGTTCTGATGTTAAGATAGCTCAACATGGTATTACAGGGACACCTTTGCATTTGATTGAAAAGGACTTTCCGCACGGAGATATTTTGAAAGGAAACGTTGCTACTTACTGGCAGAATATTGTTTTTGATAAGGTTAAAGAGTTTCAGCCTGAGTTATATAAAGAGATCTATGAATGGACTTTAAGTAATTTCAAGGAAAAAATGCCTGGTAAGAAGGATATAGAAATCTTTGGTAAGATGAGTAAGAAAGCTAACAAGCCATTCTTTGAACAGCTTAACAACCTGAAACCAGAAACACTTAAAGCAGTTGAAGAAACAACTTATGAAGAGGCGAAGAAATTCTTTAAAGCGTTTAAAGCTGAAGGTTCAGCTTCTATTGTAAAAAAATACATGGAGGGAATGTAGAATGGATAAGTACAAGATTGGAATTGTAGGCTATGGTACAATTGGTAAGAGAGTAGCTGACGCGATTCTAAAACAAGACGACATGGAGTTAGTCGGTGTAACTGGTAGAAGTTACAACTGGAGAATTGAATTGGCGCATAGGAGAGGGTTTAAGATCTACTCCACTGAGGAGACAGATAAGGAGATGTATGAAAAGAACAATATTCCTCTTGCAGGCACTATGGAAGAACTTTGTAAAGCTTGCGATATAATTGTTGACTGCGCTCCTAAACCTAAAGGTGCTGCTAACAAAGAGAAATATTATGTCCCGCTTGGTGTGAAAGCAATCTTCCAAGGCGGAGAAAAAGCTAAGGTTGTTGAAGTTTCTTTTAATGCACATGCTAACTATAAAGATGCAATCGGCAAACAGTTTGTAAGAGTAGTTAGCTGTAACACAACAGGTCTTGC
>CAZJZJ010000034.1:0-14957 GCA_964550525.1 uncultured Methanosarcinales archaeon | reverse complement strand
TATTTTATTTGAGGTATTCAAGAAACTTTATTAGGCTTGCACAAAAACTAATCTCATTCGCAGCAATTAGCTTAATTGTAGGTTTGCCATGGTTTATAAGGAATTATATTGTACTTAAAAACCCAATATGGCCTTATTTCAACTCTTTTTTTGGTGGTGCAGAAGGTGTTATCTTAGATTCTTTTTTACATAACCCAAGCATAAAACATCTTCTTACAACTAAAATTGTCTCTGTTCCGTACTTAGAGTTCTTTGGTGTGCCTTTGGGAGAGATTAAATATATATTCTACTACTCATTCCCTTTCCAAAAACTACTTATTACATTCTGGGGGTTGGCTACTTTATTTTTTATTCTTCCATTAATTTATGGGATATTCAAACTAAACTATAAAACAAAACACGTCAGAGTCATTTTATTCTGGATCTTTATTTATTTGCTTTCCTTTTTAACATTTACATATGTAAACTGCAGTATTGTTGGCAGATATCTACTTCCAATCATCCCGGTTTTAGCTATAATCTGGGGAGTAGGCCTAAACCACCTATTCAAAAAAGTTTTTACCTATAAGCTGTTTTCCGTTCTAGTCTTTTTAATTTTGATTGGTTGCATTGTTGGTTTTTCTGCAGCAGAAACATTAAAGGTTACAATGATCTCAAAAAACTGGCACAATTATGATGAAGACTTCAATTGGATAAAAGAAAACACACCACAGGATGCTATGTTCTTTGTTCAAGGACAATGTTTTTCCTATTATTTTAATCGGTTAGATTACTATAACCCTAACTACTACAAAAAAGATTTAAGCTATCAGGAGCAAGAAAAAACTGTAGTAAACATAGTCGAAGATAACAATATAGATTACATCTGGGTAAACCAGCACCTTAATCTTGTACCTGAGAGTAAATGGCCAGAGGATGTATTAACTGTAATCAAAGAAAACTATGGCTCTAACTTGATTTATTCAAATAAAGAAACAGGTACTTTTATACTTAAAACAAATTAAATAAACAGGCAACCCTTCTAAGTAAACCATGTCTTGATAAAATAGAATGCATCATAGAAGATATTGCCGTTCATCAAACCTTTAGCAATCCTTCTTACTATATATTTTGGCCTGAAATAAAATTTCCTGTAGAACAAGTCATAATACCTCTGTATAGTTGACCAGCTTAGGTTAGGATGATTATATACCTCTGTAGTGTTATGGAAATTGTACATAGACCAATCCTTGGTTTTTATCAGACCCTGTTTTTCTAGATCATCAAACAAAGGTGTAGTTGGGAAAGGTAGAGTCATAGTTACTTTTGCATAATCAGGGTCTAGCTCAATTGCAAATTTCAATGTTTTTTTCATTGTTTCCTCTGTTTCACCAGGTAAAGCAAACATAAAAAAACCAACTGTCTCTAATCCAACTCTTTTTGCTAACTTAAAAGCTTTCCTGCATTGGTCAAGTGTTATCCCTTTCTTAATATTGTTGAGTAGCTCTTGGTTGCCTGATTCAGGCCCAAAACTTACTGAATAACAACCTGCTTTTTTAGCTTTTCTTAGAAACTCTTCATCAACACAATTTACTCTTATTCCGGTGAATATGTTCCACGGAAACTTTAACCCTCTCTGAACAATAAGGTCACATATCTTTTTAGCTCTATCCAAGTCAGTAGAAAACTGGTCTTCCCATATATGTATCTCTCTAAATCCACATTTGAGCATATATTCCATTTCGTCAACTACCCTCTCGGCAGATTTAAACCTGAATGTTTTCCCATGTATCTTTTTATTACAATAAGTACAATTATACAAACAGCCTCTGGAAGTTTCTATACCTCCTACAGGGTTCTTCTTGCTAGTTAGCCTGGGTGTTTTATACTTCTTTAAATTAAACAAATGCCATGCTGGGAAAGGCAGCTCATCTAGATTCTCTATAGGTGTCCTGCATTCTGTTTGAACTATTTTACCATTGTGTTCAAAACACACTCCTTTTATCTCCTCCCATTTTTTTCCAGAAACAACGTCAACAATAGTGTAATCCCCTTCACCAACAATTACAATATCCATCTTAGAATTATTTATTGTCTCTTCTGGTAGTGCAGTAGGGTGTGAACCTCCACCAAGCACAACAATATTTGGATTAATCTTCTTAATAACCCTACTTACTTTAGCAGCTTCATGGAACAAAGGTGTAGTGCATGTTACACCAGCAAAATCAGGCTGGAAACTCTTGACTTTTCTAACAAGATCCTTTAATGGTGTGTAAGATATAGCAAGATCAAGTATCCTAACTTCATGGCCAGCTTTAAGTAAAGAAGCAGCTAATGTAGCAAGATTAAGTATAGGTATCTGTGGTATAGCTGCCTTTATCTTAGATTTAGAATACGCTCTAAGCGATGAAGGTGGATTAATCAACAATACTTTTTTGGACACCATTTTTATCCCAAAATACGCTATATCTTTATATAGTTTATTGAATGAATTATAACTTAATACTTCTTCTTGAAAAATATCCTAATCAACCTCATTAATGCCATGTCTGTCTTGGTTTCCTGTCTACCACGTGCAACATTTATGAAATGCTTAAAAAACTTAGTTGGCCTATGTAATATTTGAGTAATATAAAACGACGCAGCCATCCTTACTCTGGCTTTGTTTAACATCTTGTAATCCTTTCTCCATTTTGGCACTGTTATAAGCAAGTCTTCCCAATCCTTAAAATCCTCTCCTTTCTTGAACTTGCTAAAAATCTCAGAGCCAGGCAAAGGAATAACTATGCCAATACTGGTTTCATCTAATCCAGCTCTAACTAATCTTTTCATGAACCTAGTGGTAATCTTTCTATCCTTACTATTCTCACCAGGATAACCTATTATAAAAAACGTACAGACTTTAATCTTTAATCTGTTTAGTATCCTTACAACCTTAACCATATGGTCCAGATTAATATTTTTACCCATAAGGTCTAGAACTCTTTTAGAGCCGCTTTCAGGAGCAAGTGTAACATGGTAACACCCTGCTTTTTTCATCCAATGTAAAGTTTCTTCATCTACAGTATCTGCTCTTATTCCATTTGGTGTGTTGAAAGTAATCCTAAGCCCTCTATCAAGGATTTCCTTGCAAATACCTATAATGTGATTCTTGTCAAGAGTTATGTTGTCATCCTCAAAATGAAACTCAGTTATTCCAAATTCGTTAATGCAATGTTCAATCTCATCAACAACTCTTTTTGGATTAATCTTTCTAAAAGTTCTTTGCCAAAATGCTGGAGATGAACAAAACTTACATCCAAAAGGGCAACCACGCGTAGTCATCATTGAAGTGTACCTAGCATTAACAGGGCCATGTGCACTACCTAATTCCCAATAGTTTTCAAGAAGCAATAGATCCCGTGCAGGAAACGGCAGTTTGTTTAGGTCTTTTATGAACCTGTACTTTGGATTGACCTTAATCCTACCTTTTTTATCCTTATATGCGATTCCATCTATCTTTGACAAAGGTTTGCCTTTGATTAAGTCTAAGGTGCTTTCTTCACCCTCTCCCAAAACAACATAATCAGCACCTTCTTCTAAGAATTCTTTATATATGAAAGTTGGGTGATTACCACCAACCATTACCTTTATTTTTGGATATTTTTTCTTAATCTCTTTAATTATCCTAACACCTATAGAATGAAATACAGAAGACAAAACAGAAATACCTACATACTTTGTATCTGGGTCGATCTTTGCAACAATCTCTTCAGGGCTTAACCCCACCATTACATAACCTTTCTTAAAAGGCCTAATCATCCTGGTAGCTTCTCCAAACCCGTCAATTATCTTTACATCTATCTTCTTTTCCCTTAGATAAGCTGCTAAATAGGTTATGCCAAGCGGAATATTAGCTATCCCAGCGAAATTAGTCTTTACATCTATCAATGGTGGGTTAATCAGAACAACTTTCATTTTAAAACCTTTATACCTTATGATTTCTTTATTTTTTTAGCTTCTCAGCTAAATCAAGCGCCATCTCAATTGAATTATCCATATTATTGTAATAGAATGCCCCAGTCCTGCCAGTGCAAATAAGGTTTCTGAATCTGAAAAGTTGGTTATTTATTTTTTCCAGCTCTTGTTTATAACTCAGTTCATAGATTGGATATGTGTTTGTAATCTTTTCTATATGTATTTTGCCTATATCCTTCTTTCTGCACATCTTGGTTTTTTCAAGATCGTCTTTAATCCTTGGTATGATTGATTCAGGGTTATTCCATAATGTTTTATCCCTTACAGTAACTTCAACACATAAAGCATCCTTGCCAGGAGGCACATTATTCTTGCTAAAGTTCCCAGGCAAAGAAATCCTTACAAAAGAGATGCTTTTATCACCAAAATAAATCCATTGGTTAGGGTTATTAAGATTCTTGTTAATCTCAACATTATAAACCAAAATATCCAGATACTTCAAATAAGGCTTTTGTAATCCTAGATGTTCAGGGATCTCTGTTATAGGTGCAGTCCATATAAGCAGGTCAGTCTTGATCTTTTTGCCTTTAAAACTAACAGCCTTTATATTATTCTTATCCTGGTGTACTTTGATATCCTTTACATTTGTGTATATCTTACCACCTTTCTTTTTAATCATCTTGGCAATTTTTTCAGAGAAAACATGAATTCCTCCTTGTTTTATGTAAAGAAACTTGGTTTGAACAGGTTTTGGCATCAATGCTACTTTCAAAGTATCGAACAATGAATCCATCTTAAGCCTTTTATCAATAACAGCCCTGTCTATAGAAGCAGTAGCCCATGTATAATGCAATCTTGGTGCTGGCACAAAACTAAACTTTTCAGTATAGCACTTAAAAAAATGCTTATAAAGAGTTTTGCCATATTTTGCTTTTATATAATCACTAAACCGCTCTGTCTTAAATTTAGGTCTGGTTAATAAGTCAAGCCCAGCATTAATCAGCACCAACAACGGTAGATTGAATATTGTTTTTGGCCTTATAGGCCAAGGATGATACTTATTAAAAAGATGTACGCTACTAAACCTATCAATAGTAAGCGCATCCTCTCCTAGCACATCTTTAATAAATTCATTAGTTATAAGCTTATCAGTATGGAATCTATGCGGACCAATATCAAAAGTATAATCACCGTAAGTAAAACTTCTAGCCAAGCCACCTACTTTATTCTCTTTCTCTATAAGGGTGACATTATAGCCTTGCTCAATTAGCTTATAACTTAGAGTTAAGCCTGCTATACCAGCCCCTACAATAACAACATTCTCTGCCATTTTCCCCCTCAATTATACCTAGCAGTTCATAGCCCTTTTTATATTTTATGCTTAACCTTACTCCAGAGTGATTAAGAAACTAAACATTTAAAAATACGCATCTCTATCTGTTTTGCTATTATGAAAAGCTTATTTAGACAATTTAAAAACAAGTATAGCCTATTTGTACTAATGTTTATATCTTTTCTTTTAATCAGACTTATTTTTATGAATACCTATTTAAAGTATGCAAGTGGCGATGAAGTAGCAATAGGTATCATGGGCAAACATATAATGGAGAATGGCATACATCCTTATTTCTTGTATGGCCAGCATTATGATGGCGGCACAACAATACAAGCTCATCTTAATGTAATCCATTTTATGTTATTTGGTGTGAATTCATTCTCGTTCCATCTCACGAACCTAATTATTTTAACTATTTTCATTATAGTATTCTACTCAGTTGTCAAGAAAATCTTCAATGAGAAGATTGCATTCTTAGCTTCACTTCTCTTTGCAATTACTCCAGGACATCTAACCACTATAACCCTTTCGAAAGGGCATTATGTAATCTCATTTATTATCAATATCTTCCTTGTTTTTCTTTTCTATCAAATTACTTTCAAAAAAAAACAGACTTATCTTAACTACATACTACTAGGGGTTCTAACAGCTATTTCATGGTGGATATTGGAATTTGTAATTCCATTAATAGTGACTTATTTCTTGGTTTGGTTTGCTGAAAATAAATTATTCTTTTTTACTAAGAAATTCATGGTATTTCTAGTAGCATTCATAATCGGAAACATCCCGTTGCTTTACTATAACATTACATATGGCTTCGCAAACATTAAACAATTAGTAGCAGGCACGTTCCTTCACAAATTTGTCTGTGATCATAACTTGCTACCAAAGATGGTAGAATTCGGTGGCAGAACCGTTGATCATTGTAAAATCTTCGGGCAAACAAGATTTCCAAACAATATATTAAAATTTCTTCTCAATAAATTCCCTTTGGCTTTTGGAGAACTTTTCTTAGGCTGGTTTTTTTACATCGCTTTAATTCTGGCTTCAGTATATCTTATTTACATTAACAAAAAACACCTTAAGTCATTCATACTTTCTTTATTCTCAAAAAAACATCTAAAAACAGATGAATCCTTCAAAACACCATACATATTAACCTACTTCTTTTTATTTCTTTTATTGTTCGTGTTATCAGGATTTTCAGATCCAACCCATTTCTCACCGCTCTTGCCACTTGTCTGTATTATCTTCGCTGTATCAATCTTTGAACTAAGTAAAAGGTTTAACAAGATAATTGCAGCTTTGGTTATATTAGTTTTACTTTTGTTAAGCTTAATCAGCAATATCAACTTAATTACATCTGATCCATTGCATGATCTAAGTGAAACAATTGGTTTTCTTGAAGAAAACAACATTAATAGAATTTATTCAACTTTTTTCATTAAATGGAGAATAATCTTTGAAACAAATGAAGAGATTATTGCTTCATGCGATCATCTGTGCCCATGTGGCTATAGATATCCGCCTTATGAACAGGTTGTTGAACAATCAGATAATTTCGCGTATGTAATCAAGGAAAAATCCACTTTGAACCTAAGAATCAAATCCTACTTAGAAGAAAATAATACACATTACAAAGAAAAAAAGTCCGACAACCTAGTGATTTATTACGATATATCACCTAGGATAAGGCCCAGCCAAATGATAGAAAGTTGCATTTATCAAGAAGGTGCTGAGATATTAGAAGTAACCCGGATGGAACAGTAAAGTTTATAAAAAACCCGATTTTATCGAGGTAAGAGGGGTAAAATGGCAGATACAAAAAAAGTGCTTGTAACAGGTGGAACAGGATTAATTGGTAGTGCTTGCTGTAAACTCTTCCTTGAGAAGGGCTGGCAAGTTGTTTGTGTAGATAATGATCTAAGGCAGGAATTTTTTGGCAAAGACGGCAGTACCTTTGTGAATGTTGAAGAAGATGATATATATAAAAATCCTAATCTAGAGCTTGTTAAAGCAGATATAAGGGACAAAGAAATAATGTCAAAGATAATCAAAGATGTGGATGCAGTTGTACATTGCGCAGCCCAACCTTCGCATCCAAGAAGCCTTGAAATCCCTATGGAGGATTTCCAGGTTAATGCTTATGGCACTTTACTTCTACTTGAACTTACAAGAACACTTAACCATGATATCCCTTTCGCATTCTTATCCACAAACAAGGTTTATGGAGATTATCCAAATTACTTCAACTATAAGGTTGTAGGAAGGAGATATGAACCTTTAGGCTTTGACTCGTTTGATGAGCAGTTACCTATAGACCGTTGTGGCCATACACCTTTCGGAGTTTCAAAAGCAGCAGCAGACCTTTATTGCCAAGAATATGCAATAAACTATGGTATAAAAACAGTTACTTTTAGGGGTGGTTGCCTTACAGGAAAACAATCTAGAGTAGTAGAGATGCACGGCTATCTTCCTTATATCATCAAATGCGCGCTTTCAGGAAAGAAATACACTATCTACGGCGGTGGAAATAGAGTTAGAGACCAGATCCACAGCAGCGATGTTGCTTCTGCAGTGTATAGTTTCATAACTAACCCCAAACCTACTGCTGTAGGGCATTATGGTAAACCTTATAACCTTGGTGGCAGCAGGCAAAACTCAATTTCAATCTTTGAAACAATTGACGCTATCAAAGCTAAAACAGGCATGGAACTAAACTTTGAAGAAGGACCTGAACGTGAATCAGACCATATCTGGTGGATATCTGATATTTCTAAATTCAAAGAGGACTATCCTAAATGGAAACTTTCTAAAGACTTAGACTACATCTTCAATGAGATCATTGAATATTATATCAAAAAACTTGGTCTTAATATTGAGATCAAAGAAAAGGATTATTTCAAGAACAAAATAAATTAAACAGAAAATAAACCTAACAAAATGAAAAAATTATCGATAATTATTCCTTGCTACAATGAAGAAGGCAATATTGAAGAGTGTGTTATGCAGATTCCTAAAATAAAGTGGGAGACAGAGATTATTATAGTGGATGATGGTTCAAAAGACCGTACTACTGAAGTTGCAAGAAGGATCAAAGTACCAAACAAAAAAGTAATAAGATACGAGAAAAATGGTGGTAAAGGTTATGCCTTTAGAACAGGCTATAAACATGCAACAGGTGATGTAGTTATCATCCTTGATGCAGATTATACTTCTCCGCCAGCAGAGATACCTAATGTGGTAAAACCAATATTTGAAGGCAAAGCTGATTTTGTCAATGGAACCAGATTTATTTATCCTATGGAAAAAGGCGCAATGAGGTGGATACATAAGCCAGGCAATAAGATTTTTGCATTCATAGTATCCATGCTTATTGGTAAGTGGTTGACAGACTCATTATGCGGGTTTAAAGCTTTTGACGTAAAAAAACTACCTTACAACCATCTTAAAGAAAATAGTTGGATGGATTTCGAATTGCTTCTAAGGGCACATAAGAATAGGCTTAGGATAGTAGAAGTGCCTATCCACTACAAAGCAAGGAAAGCAGGAGAATCAAAGATGAACACTCTTAAACACGGTTATAATATGGGTATGTCTTTGGTTAAAAGCTTTATTAAAAGCATTTTCTGAAAATGAAAACAATTCAAAAAGTAATTCTTGTAAATCCAAGTGTGCAGTATGCGAAAGAGGTAAATGAAGCTACAGCTTACCCCCCTATTGGTCTAGCATATATTGCTTCGTTTCTTGAATCTAAAGGTATTAGTTGTAAAATAATTGATGCAAATCTTCTTAGATTAAACAACAAGGATATCCTAAAAAGGCTGATACAGCTTAATCCAGACTTGGTTGGTATAACCACAAATATAGTCACAGTTAAAGAAAGTATGCAGCTTTCAAGACAGATCAAAGCAAATCTACAAGCTAAGGTAGCTATCGGCGGCCCTTATGCCTCTTCTTTACCAGAGAAAGCACTTAAAGATTCGCAAGCAGATTGCATAGTTTTAGGTGAAGGCGAAAGAACATTTTGTAATCTAATAAAACATGATTTTGATTTAAAGAACACTAACGGTGTAGCTTACTTTGAAAACAACAACACAATCAAAATCAACCCAAGAGAAGACCCTATAAAAAATCTAGATGAACTAACTTTCCCTGCATACCACTTACTGCCTCCATTAAAACTTTATAAAAGCAGGTCAAGAAAATCTCCAGTTGCACCTATACTAACAAGCAGAGGTTGCCCTTACCAATGTATCTATTGCAACAAAAACATATTCGGCAGTCTTCTTAGAAAAAGATCTCCAGAAAACATAATTGCAGAAATCGAGATGTTAGTGAAAAAATATGGTGTTAAACAGATAGACGTGCTTGATGACAATTTTACTTTTGATAATCAATGGGCAGAGACTGTTCTTGATCTTATCATAAGAAGAAAATTTAATCTTACAATAAGTTTTCCTAACGGTGTTAGAGCTGACAGTCTAACAAAAGAGCTTGTGCATAAGATGAAACTTGCTGGTACATATAGATGTGCTGTTGGTGTGGAGTCTGGTGACAAAGAGATTCTAAAAAACATAAAAAAGAATCTGGATCTAGACAAAGTTAAACAAGCAATTAAATGGTTTAGGCAAGAAGGTATATCTGTTTCAGCTTTTTTTATGTTGGGTTTGCCAGGCGATACTCCAGCAAGTATGAAGAAAACAATTGACTTTGCAATTGAAGCAAACCCTCAGATAGCTAACTTTGCAATTACGGTTCCTTTGCCAGGCACAGAATTATATGATATGCTAAAAAGTAAGGGACTTATAACTAAGCCAGTGGAAGAGGGTCTTTCAACAGGCTACTATACAATTGGTGAAGGTTACTATGAATTTGAAGGTCTTACAAGGGAACAAGTATTAAAGTATCAGCGTATGGCTTATAGGAATTTCTATTTTAGGGCATCTAAAATATTAGAAATCCTAACTTCAATTAAAACAATTGATGAGTTCAAATGGTTAGTTTCAACGGCTTGGCCGTTGGTTAAGGGAATATTTTGGTTTAAGAAATAGTTTTCTTATATTGTTCCATTGTTTTTAACCCTATGTTCTTCCATTTAGCGTCTTTGTGATATTTTTTGATATTTGTAACAAATGTTTTGTGTTTCTGGTTTACTTTTTTTA
Source organism: uncultured Methanosarcinales archaeon (assembly GCA_964550525.1). Classification (GTDB taxonomy): domain Archaea; phylum Nanobdellota; class Nanobdellia; order Woesearchaeales; family JANQNQ01; genus CAZJZJ01. The sequence continues at coordinate 4,520 of CAZJZJ010000034.1, read as the reverse complement.
TTGCTTCAGCAATCTGTTTACTGTCTTTAGGCTTAATCACTTTCCCCATACTGTATTGCGCAACAACTTCCCATACAGCTCCAACCTTAGTGACAACAACAGGAATAGAATAAGATAATGCATCATGAAGTACAGCAGACTGATAAGGTGCCCAGGTGTAAGGCATAACTAATATGCTTGCCCACTTGTATAGTTTATCTTTATCTTTTTCAGATACCCAGCCAAACTTAAGGTCAACATTCTTAATACCTTTAGCTTCATTCATAAGTCTTCTTTTGTAATCCTCAGTTACAGCTCTGCCTCTTATCTTTAGTTTGTAATCCGGTAAATGCTTCATAGCCCTAATCAGGTACTCAATACCTTTACCATAATTCATCATACCAAAAAACAATAGATTTTTACCTCTCTTAGCAGCATGTTTCTTTGGATGTACACCCATGAATACAGTTTCAACATTCCTGGCTCTATATCTTCTCTGCAAAAATGTTTTCTGGCCAGGTGTATGCACAATTACTCTGTCTGCATTTTTAACTACCTTTTTTTCAATATACTGCAAAACCTTAAATTTGATCTTATCCTTAATACTACATGTTTTCCTAGGATACTGTACTTCATGTAATGTCACAACAATAGGGATTTTAATTGCTCTAATTGCTTTCATAGCCTTAATCAGATTAAGATTTAGGAATCTGTTATACCATGGTGCAATGTACTGGATGTGTATCAAGTCGAATCTTTCTTTCTTAACTATCTTAGCTAGTTTTTTCTTTAAACTTGATGAAGAAAAATCCAAATTAAAGTCTGCTTTAGCTTCCATAGTGCCAATAGTCTCTATATTTGCTTTATTCTTATTAAGTGCATCTAACAGGTTATTTGAATAGATTGCAATGCCGTCTTTCTCTGGCAGAAACTTACTCATTAATGCAGTTCTCATTTTTAATGTGTTGATTTGGTTAATTATAGAATAATAACATTCTTTGGCTGTAAGAACTTTCCTTCTTTGATCATCTTGATATCACTGTCAACCATCATACCTACAAGTTCTTTGAAATTTACATCAGGCTTCCAATTTAGTTTCTTCTTAGCTTTACTTGAATCTCCAATTAAAAGGTCAACTTCTGCAGGTCTTAAAAACCTTGGGTCTGTTTTAACAAACTTCTCCCAGTCTAAACCAGCGTGAGTAAAGGCAGTCTCAACAAGCTCTTTTACAGAATGAGTTTTACCGGTAGAAATCACATAATCATCTGGCTTGTCTTGCTGTAGCATAAGCCACATAGCTTTAATATAGTCTCCAGCAAAACCCCAGTCTCGTTTTGCATCAAGGTTACCCAGTGCAATCTCTTTAGCCTTGTTATTTTTAATCATAGCTACGCCATAACTTATCTTCCTTGTTACAAACTCAAGCCCTCTTCTTGGCGATTCATGATTAAAAAGTATTCCACTACATGCAAACATATCAAAGCTTTCTCTATAATTTATAGTCATCCAATGTCCAAATACCTTTGCAATCCCATAAGGGCTTCTTGGGTAAAAAGGAGTTTTCTCTGTTTGAGGAGTTTCTCTTACTTTACCAAACATTTCACTGCTTGAAGCTTGGTAAAACTTAGCATCCTTTTTAATTAATTTTATAGCTTCAAGCATCCTTGTAACGCCTAAAGCATTGAATTCAGCTGTAAGTACAGGTTGGCTCCATGATGTAGGTACAAATGATTGTGCTGCTAGATTGTATACTTCATCAGGTTTAACCTTTTTCATAACCTCAATTAAAGAAAGTTGATCGAGTAGATCTCCTTGAATTAATGTGATCTTATCCATTATATGTTGTATTCTTTGTGTATCCTCTGTACTTGAACGTCTAACTAGGCCATATACACCATAACCTTTTTCAAGCAAAAATTCAGCTAAATACGAGCCATCTTGTCCTGTTATACCAGTAATAAGCGCTTTTTTCATAATCTCACCCATACCCCTGTTTTTATTTGTATTTATAAATATTATGTCTTTTTTGAGTAACATATAAAAACAACAGGATTATCCGCTAGTTCTATGAATGTTTTATTTATATATCCAGTAAATCCGCCAGAATTTTTTACTATTCAGTTTTCTCAAGGGATTGGTTTCTTGTCAGCGGCATTAAGAAAACAAGGGCATAAAACAGATCTTCTTTTGTTATATGAACTTGATCTTAACAAAATAGGCAAGAAAATTGAAACATTTAAACCAGGCTTAATAGCAATATCATCAGTTACAGACCAGATTGAGTTAAGTAAAAGGATAATCAATTATATTGATGGTAAACACAAGATTCCAGTTATTCTTGGTGGAATTCACCCAACGGTACTGCCAGAAGAGTCTATAAAGATCCCTAGTTTATTGGGCATCTGCATTGGTGAAGCAGATGAGGCATTGCCAGAATTTGTTAATTTGCTTGAAAAGAAAAAAGATTATACAAAAGTAAAGAACTTCTGGTTCAAGAAGGGTGATAAGGTTATCAGGAACGAGGTAAGACCTTTAATCCAAGATCTAGATGTTTTACCGTTTCCAGACAGGTCAATCTTTGACGGTTATATCAAATATGATGGTGAGTTTGAGTTCATGGGTTCAAGAGGATGTCCTTTTCTTTGTACTTATTGCATCAATTCATTTATGATGAAATTGTATAAAGGTAAAGGAAGATATGTAAGGTATCGTTCTGTTGATAATTTACTTAAGGAAATAGAAGAAACCAGAAAGAAGTACAATGTAACCTCTGTAATGTTTGATGATGATACGTTTATCTTAAATAAAGAATGGTTAAGGGAATTTGCCGATAAATACCCTAAGTGTATAGGTATACCTTTTGTATGTAATGCGCGTGCAGATGTTATTGATGAGGAAATTGTGAAGTTGTTAAGAAAAGCAGGCTGTTTTGAGGTTAAGTTTGGTGTAGAAAGCGGGAATGAGTTCATTAGATCAAAAATTTTGAAAAGACCTATGACGAACCAACAAATCATAAGCGCATTTAGGCTTGCTAAGAGGTTTGGTCTAAAAGCAACTGCATTTAATATGCTTGGTCTTCCTTGTGAAACAGAAAAAACAATCTGGGACACAATTAAGCTTAACAGGGAGATCAATCCCTATAGAATGGGCGCTTCTATATTCAGGCCTTATCCTGGCACAGAGTCCTATGATTTATGTAATGAAAGGTGTTGGATAAGCAACCGTAAGGTTAGATCTTATTTTGATGAACTAAGTATGTTAGACCAGCCGTCAATATCCAAAGAGAAAGTTAACTATTACTATAAAATATTCCGTATCTCTGCATGGCACCCTAAAATAGCGCCTCTGTTTAGATTCATGGCACGAACAAAAGTTTACAGAAACAAATCAATTTATGACATACTCTTAGATACAAAATCCTACATCTCATCCAGACTGACAAGAAAACAAAGAACATTCCTAATGAAATATTTTAAGTGGTTTTAATGGTGTATTTTTATCTTACTCAGAATATCTTCAACTTCTATACTTTCCATACACTTCGCAGGATCACAATGCTTGTAATCCCCATAGATATCATAGCAAGGACTGCAATCTAATCTACTCTTAATTATTCTAGCATTTAGTGGCCCTAACCTCTTAGGGCTAGTTGGACCAAACAATACTATAAGCGGAGTTTTAACTGCAGCTGCAGTATGCATTAATCCAGAATCATGACTTATAAATAATCCACAGTGGTTGATTAAGGCTGCTGTCTGCTTAAATGTAGCTTTACCAGCCATATTGTAAAGTTGTTTTTTATTCTTAGCAAGAGCAACTACTGCATCACATTGTCTTTTATCTTGTTTACTTCCTACAAGCATAATCTTAACATGCTTATTTTTTGTGAGTTCATTACAAAGTTTGACATACTTGGGTACAGGCCACCTTTTTACTTTCATCTCTTGACCAAGGTTCTTAGCCCCCCCAGGTGCAATACCTATCAAGAACTTACTTTCTATCTTATTTTTCTTTAGGACATTATTAGCAAACTTCTCATCTTCTTTAGAAACAAACAATTCAACATCTTTATTCTCTGTATTGGCTTCAACTATAGCTGCTAAATCCATGTAATACTCAATTTCATGTTTACTGCCATCAAAATAATCATTATATGTGTTAGCAAAACCTTCCCCTCTACGATCAAAACCTATCCTTACAGGTATTTTACACAAATAACCAAATACTCCATAAAACCAGGATTTATCTAGCAGAAACACCATATCAAACTTTTCTTGTTTAATTCGTTTAATCATCTTACGTATATCGCTAGTCTTCTTGTCAAATATAATCCTATCATCAAAACCAAGTATTCTATCTATGTGGGGGTTGCCTTGAATAGCTTTTTTAGACCAATTCCCAACTAAATAGGTTATTTTAGCTTCAGGAAACTTCTCTCGCAAAGCTCTAACAAGCGGAGTAGTCAAAATCACATCCCCAATAGCCCCTAATCTAAATATGAGTATCTTTCAGAACCATGGATTGGCTCATACATACCGTAA
>CAZJZJ010000033.1:0-15050 GCA_964550525.1 uncultured Methanosarcinales archaeon | reverse complement strand
CAGAACATTGTAAACATACAATCTTTGCAAGTGAGTTAGATGATGTAAAAGACGGTATATTCAAGCATTATATCAAGAGAGCAACTGAGGAAATAAATAAAGATTTCTGCGTATCTGTTTTCAAAGATAACTCAGGTGGGATTGTTTTCGATGAAAACTTTCTAATCACAGACAAAGTAGAAACCCATAACAGCCCTTCTGCTTTAGATCCATTCGGCGGCGCAATAACAGGAATTGTAGGTGTGAACAGAGATACAATGGGTTTTGGTATGGGTGCACTTCCAATAATAAACAAATACGGCTATTGTTTTGGTTATCCTGAAGACAAAACTTACATCTACAGGCAGAAAAACAAACAAGATCATATTCTGTTACCAAAAAGAATCATGCTAGGAGTAGTTGAAGGTGTGAATGTAGGTGGAAACTGTTCTGGAATCCCAACTCCACAAGGTTTTGTATATTTTGACGATAGGTATAAAGGAAAACCTCTCATCTTTGTAGGAACCATAGGCCTTATACCAAGAAAAGTTGGAGACAAAGGCGGTGAATACAAAAAAGCTGAACCTGGCGATAATATCATCATGGTCGGCGGTAGAGTTGGTAAAGATGGTATCCATGGTGCTACGTTTTCTTCAGAAGCACTGACATCAGGCAGCCCTGCTACAGCAGTTCAAATAGGCGATCCTATAACACAAAAGAAATTCAGTGACGCAATCATAAAAGAAGCAAGAGACCAAATGCTATACAACAGTATAACAGATAATGGTGCAGGTGGTTTATCAAGTTCAGTTGCAGAGATGGCTGAACAATCTGGCGGATTCACATTAGAATTAGATAAAGTACCTACAAAATATCCAGGAATCCAGCCTTGGGAGATCTGGGTAAGTGAATCACAGGAAAGAATGACTCTAGCTGTACCTAAAGATAAAACCAAAGCTTTCATGGAATTAATGGAAAGAAGAGGAGTAGAATCAACTATAATCGGAGAATTTAACAACTCTGGTAAAGCAGTAATCAAGTTCAAAAACAAAGTAATCTTTGACCTAGACATGGAATTCTTGCATGAAGGAATACCAAAGAAAGTCTTGAAATCAAAATACCAAGAACCTAAACTAGAAGAACCTGATTTTGAGCAGCCTGACATGGATGAAACAATGTTAAACATGATTGCAAGGCATAATGTATGCAGTTATTCTTTTATAACATATCAATATGATCATGAAGTTCAAGCAGGATCTGTTTTAAAGCCTTGGCAAGGTGAAGCAGGAGTTAATGCAGATGCTTCTGTAACAAGACCTATAAACAGCTCAAAAAAAGGCGTAGTATGTTCACAAGGCATAACTGCAAAATACAGTGATATTGATACCTATCATATGGCAGCTTGCGCAATCGATACAGCAGTAAGAAACGCAGTTGCAGCTGGTGGTAATATTGACCACATGGCTTTGCTAGATAATTTCTGTTGGTGTAGTTCTTTAGAACCTCATAGATTAGCTCAATTACTTAAAGCAGCTAAAGCTTGTTATGACTATGCTGTTGTCTATGGAACACCTTTTATCTCAGGCAAAGACAGTATGTTCAATGATTTTAAGGGATTTGATGAAGAAAGTAACCCGATAAAGATATCAGTACCTCCAACATTATTAGTTTCTTCTACAGGAGTTATCGATGATGTCTATAAAGCTGTTTCATTGGATGCAAAATTCCCAGAAGATTTGATCTATGTAATCGGTGAAACAAAAAAAGAACTAGGTGCTTCTGAATATTACGCTTACATGGGTGAAGGTATTGGAAATACAGTGCCTAAAGTAGATGCAAAAAAAGCTTTAGCAATGTATAAAGATTATTATAAAGCAATCCAACAGGAATTAATCGCTTCTGCAATCAGTGTAGGCATTGGAGGTCTTGGTGTTGCTCTGATGAAAAAACTTATCGCAGGTAAACTAGGAGCAGAAATTGAGTTAAATAAACTAAAAACAGATTTAGAAAGAGATGATTTCATCTTGTTCTCTGAATCACAAAGCAGGATCCTAGTTACAGTAGCGCCTGAGAATAAAGAAAAATTTGAAGAAATCATGAAAGATCATACCCTAAGTTTAATCGGTACAACAACTCATAAGAAAAAACTCATGATAAAAGGTTTTAACGAAGCATTTGGTATGAGTATAGACGAATTAGAGGAATCTTACAAAAAAACTTTCAAGGGATACTAATGGCAAAAGTACTAATGTTATCCGGCTATGGATTGAATTGTGAAAAAGAAACATTAGAATCATTTAAATTAGCTGGAGCTGAAGGCGATATAGTTCATGTGAATGATCTGATAGCTGGGCTTAAAAAGATGTCTGATTATGATATCCTTGTAGTTCCAGGCGGTTTCTCTTATGGAGATGATACAGGCAGTGGTAATGCTCTTGCTAATAAAATCAGACTAAACCTTTGGGAAGATATAAAGAAATTTGTTGAAGACGGTAAATTAATCCTTGGAATATGCAACGGATGCCAAGTATTGGCACTTATGGGTTTAATCCCTGGGTTCAAAGATGAGCTTGGTAAAGCAAAAGTTGCTTTCACTTATAACGGCTCTGCAAGATTGGAATGCAGATGGGTAAGAACAAAGATTGAAGAAAGCAAATGCGTCTTTACTAAAGGAATTGATTTCATAGACATGCCTGTAGCACATGGCGAAGGACGTTTCTATGCAGACAAAGAAACATTAGACAAATTAAAGGAAAACAACCAAGTTGTAGGCAGGTACGTTGACAAAGACGGTAATTACGCTAAAGGCAAATTCCCTTTCAACCCAAACAGTGCAATGGACGACGTCATGGGTATCTGCGATGAAACAGGCAGAATCCTTGGACTGATGCCACATCCTGAACGTGCAGTTTATACTATTAATGCTCCTTTTGCTCAGAAAATGAAGGAGAAACTAAAAAGAGAAGGCAAAGAACTGCCAGTTTATTCTGAGAATGTTATGAAGTTCTTCAAGAACGCTGTTGAGTATGTTGATAAGGAATAAAAAATTATTCTTAAGCATCTCTTGTAGGCACCTATTCTTCTGCTTGCTGTCTTACTGCCATTCCCACACCTGTATATCGGTGCTGGTTAATCATTCTTGCTATTTTTTCTGCGCTATTTTTCTTCTCTTCAGTTAGTCTACTACCTGAATACAGACTAAAATATGTAGAGATGTAAAGATTATTTCTATCAGAGTATACATAGAACTCATCTCCAGCAAAATGGGCCAGGATTGGCCTGTCACAAGGTACAGATACCTGGACTAACAACTCTCCCTTTTTTAGGTCATTGTACCTGGGTAGACCACTTACTTCAACTCCTCTGATTTTGTAACGTTCAACTTCATCTATAATAAGCTTAACTGTACTCTCAACGTTATTATGCATATCTTTTGCTTGATAAAAAGCGTCTCTGACAAAAACCTTTAATTCATCTAAACGTTCTTGTATCTCATCCTTGAATGTATCTGACCATCCTTCTTTATCCATCCAATAACCAATAAAGATATCACCTTTTTTAAGACCTTTTCTGTTATTGTGATGATCTTTTGTAAAAGCAAAATAGAAATCATGCCCTTCATAATTGCTTATCTTAAATACTCTTTCTTTACCATTAAATTCATGGTACATTTTCTCATCATTAGTCATATCAGACAATCTATTTTTCCTTTCTCCAGTTATTTCTAGTTCTGTAACATCTAACTCGTTTTTATCCTGAAGAATACTTCCTACTAGTTTACTTAAGTCTGTAGTTGTTTCTACTTCTGGTGTAACAGCTTCATACCAAATATGTTCTTGACCAGCTTCTAAATTATGAGTATACATCTTCACATCCCCCCTAATACAAAACAGCAATCTAAGCGTATATATAAATATTATCAAAACCAAAACATATATTAACTACCTGTTCTCTAAAAACCCAGCATGAAGAAGAACAAAATCAAGATTAAGAAGATTTCCAAGGAACTGCATAGGCAGAAGGGTTTTGATCGTAGAGGATGTTATTACAGTAAGTGTAAGGATGCTTGCTGCAGGTATGGTTCTGAGTTTGACAGGGAGAGTTATGATCTAGTATTCAAGCATAGGAATGTTATTGAGAGAGCTATTAAACTTAGCCTAGATAGATGTTTTAAGAAGAAATGGGATAGTGATAAAGAGTATCTAGGTGGGAAATCTATTGACAGCAAAGTAGGTAAGAATGGTTATTGTGTATTCCATAACAAAAAAGGCAAAGGCTGTATCCTGGTTAGTTTATACAAAAAGAAAAAGATCCCTATAAGAACACTACCTTCTATATGCAGGCTATATCCTCTTTCCTGGGAAGACGGTGAACTTATTGTTGAGGACGAAGTTGAGCCTACTTGCAATTGTTTTGATGAAAACAACAAGACAAAAAGAACTCTTTTACACACACAAAAGAAAGCTATAAAGGATATCTTTGATATTAAGAATTCTTAGGTTATTTTAATACCGGTGAAAAAGTACTACTCGCCTTTGCCTCGTAAAAACACTCGGCAAAGTCTCCTCTGGCCTGCCATTATTGACTACGTCAATAATGACAATGCTGAAAGTTTGTTACACAAACTTTGGCATGTTTAAAATGCTACGCATTTGAAACATAATGGCACAGACGCACTTTTCCACCAGTAATTAGACTTTCACCAATACCTTTATATATCATTACCCTCATAAATAAGGTAAAGACGGTGTTTAGATGCAGCAGGATCAGATATTTAATATGTTGATGGATAAGGATGATGTCAGTTGGCAGTCTATACTTCTTGATTTAGTGCGTACAGAGAAGATGGATCCATGGGATATTGATGTTTCTCAGCTTTCTAGGAAATACCTGGATATGATTAAAAAACTTAAAGAGCTGGATTTTAGGTTAACAGGCAAGGTTGTCTTGGCAGCTGCTTTATTGCTAAAAATCAAATCAAAACGCCTTGTAGGAGCAGACATTGAATTCCTTGACAGCTTGTTCTCACAAACAGATGAAGTAGAAGAAGGCTTTGATGATCTTGGATTAAGTGATGTAGAGATAATGCGTAGGATGATTGAAGATGAGAATCCAAGGTTGATCCCAAGGACACCTCAGCCTAGAAGAAGAAAGGTTTCTATCTATGATCTTATGGATGCTTTACAAAAAGCAATGGAAGTCAAAAGAAGAAGGCTAATTAAAGAGATTCCTGAACTAAAAGAAATTACTTTACCAGAAAAAAAGAAAGATGTAACTGAGATAATGCGTGATATCTTTAGTATGGTTAGGGCTTTTTTTATTAAAACCTCTGGCAAAAAAAAGTTAACCTTTTCACATCTATTACCTGCTGAAACCAGGGATGCTAAGGTATTCACTTTTATCCCTTTACTGCATTTAACCAATCAAAGAAGAATTGATATGCTGCAATACGAGCATTTCGGTGAGATCGAAATAAAGATGTTAAAGGCAAAAGCTCAAAGACAAAAGCAGATGCTTGAAAAACAAAAAGAAGTTAAAAAGCCAGAAGGAAAAACAAAATAATTCTGGGGGGTTTATTTGATAACTAAAACATTTATCATAGTGCCAGGTATTGGACAACAGACAGAACAGTATCTATGGCAGAATGGAATTAATCATTGGGATGATTTCTTAGCTAGAAAATACTTAAAAAGATTCTCTTTCCGTTTCAAAAAACACTGCGATTTCCATCTAAACAGAGCTAAGAAGAATCTAGCTGTTCTGAATCATGATTATTTTAGGTCTAACCTGCCTGAAAACGAACACTGGCGTCTTTACAATAAATTCAAGGATCATTGCGCTTACGTAGACATTGAAACAACTGGTTTAAGTGCTATAACAAACAGGATTACTACCTTAAGCATCTGGGATGGCCATAAAAACAAGACTTTCATAAATGGATTTGACCTCAATGAAAGAAATCTAACCAAAGAATTCTCAAAATACAAGATGTTGGTAACCTTTAATGGCCGTACTTTTGACCTTCCTTTCATAAAACAGAAATTCCCTAAGCTTAATTTAACAATGCCTCATTTGGATCTAAGATGGCTTGCCAGAAGAATTGGCTTAACAGGCGGATTAAAACGCATAGAACAACAAATCGGTATAGACAGAGGCGACCTTAAAGACATAGACGGCTTGCAAGCAATACGTTTATGGAAAAAATGGGAGCGCAAGCAAGACAAAGATGCTTTGGAGTTGCTAGTTCGTTATAACCAAGAGGATGTTGTTAATCTGGAGAAACTAGCTGGGATTGTGTATGGGAGATTGAGTTCTGTCCAATAGTTACCCTTTATAAAGGAAAATACCACTATTTCCGATAATTATATATATAAGAAGTCTATTTTAAGACGTGGGGTGAATCATTATGGCTGTAGGTAAACTCAAGCTTTTCGGTGGTAATGCTAATAAAGAACTTGCTATGGAGATAGCTAAGGTGCTTAAGGTGCCTTTAGGCAAGATGGAGATTTCTAAGTTCAGTGATGGAGAGATCTATGTAAGGATCCTTGAAAGTGTACGTGGAGCTGATGTGTTCATTGTCCAGCCTACTTGTAGTGATGTGAATGAGCATTTGATTGAATTATTGATCATTGTGGATGCTATGAAACGTTCTTCTCCAGCAAGAATCAATGTAGTTGTGCCTTATTATGGCTATTGCAGGCAGGAAAGGCAGGCGTTGCCAAGAGAGCCTATTACAGCGAAACTAGTAGCTAATCTATTGACAAAAGCAGGTATAGACAGGATAATCTGTGTAGACCTGCATGCAAACCAGATCCAAGGTTATTTTGATCTACCTAGTGAAAACCTATATGCAATGCCATTGCTTGCAAAACATTTGAAAGGCAAGAAGATCAAGGATGCAGTTATAGTTTCTCCTGACATGGGTGGAGCTAAACGTGCAAGGTATCTAGCTAAAAAACTAGGTGTACCAATTGCAGTGATTGATAAGAGAAGGCCTAAACACAATGAAGCTGAGGTAATGCATATTATCGGTGATGTTAAAGAAAAGAACTGTATAATTATTGATGATATTGTCGATACTGCAGGCACTATAACTACAGCTGCAAAGGCACTTAAAAAAGCAAAGTGTAAAGATGTCTATGTATGTGCAACACATCCTTTGATGTCTGGAGCTGCTACAGACCGCTTAGAAAAAGCACCTATCAAAGAGGTTATTGTCACAAATACAGTTCCTTTATCCAGGCAGAAAAGAATGAAGAAACTCAAGATAATCTCAATCGCTCCTTTGCTGGCAGAATCCATAAAAAGGATAAACGAGAACAAAGCACTTAGTGATATGTTTGATTAGGTGAACTAAATGGAATTTGATAAAAAAGAAAAAGAACTTCTAAAGCTATTAGTAAAAAAAGAGCTAGATGACTTCGAAGAAGACGAGAAAAACGTGCATCAGAACGTAGCAATCATAGCATTGGAAGAAAAGTATGATATGTTTCTGAAGAAGCTTCTTGATAAGCTAAAGTGAAACAACCACTGCTGTTGCATAATCACCATCGTGGCTTATACTAATATCTCCTTCAAAATTGTGTTTTGTGCTGATCACTGGTTTACCATTTTTTTGTTTCTTGATTTCAAAATCTAGCCAGCTGCTGTTAGGAAAGATCTTTCTGCAACATTCTTTTGCAGCGAATATACCTGCTAGATGCAATGGATCCTTATTCTTTAATTCTGAAGGATGGAACATCTTCTTAAGGCTAAAATCATCAACATCCTTGAATCGTGAGATATGGACAATATCTGTACCAATCTTCATAGTGATTTCACCTTGTTTTCTATTATCTTAGTTGCTTTAAAATATGATGTTTTCTTAAGTTTAAAGGGTATTCCTGTTTTTACTTTTACCTTTCCAAATCTTGGGATTGATTTGCCGCGTGGCAAAATCTTAAATAAACCCTGTGTTTTTACAGGCAATATCTCAGCATCCATGCTTAATGCTAAAAGCCCGACCCCTTCTTTGAACGGAAGCATTTTTCCATCCAGTGTTCTCTCTCCTTCTGGGAATATTATTACTGAATAGCCTTTATCAAGAAGATGGCCAGTGAACCTTAAACTGTTTTCTAAGCCTACTTCAGCACCAAAAGGATACATATTCAATAATCTTCTAAGGAAAAAGCCTCTTATTTTATGGAACATACTCTTTGTATTAATTCCCAAAACATAAGGCAGAGTTGTTACTGCATATCTTGTCTTAACACATGATAATATTACAGGAAGATCCCATGCAGAGACATGATTAGATACAATCAGTCCTTTGAACCTTGTTTTTTTGCATTGTATTCTGCAGAAAATACGTATACCTAAATAAATTATTATTTTTCCTAAAAAACTCAGTATAGGAAGTTTGAAATTATAGTAAGATATCTTCTTGCCTTGTTTGATTAGATTCTCCAGGTCTTTAGGAGTGGTTTTTTCATTAAGATCTTTTTCATTTAGTTCAACACCATATTGTTCTTCTATTAAAGAGATAATCTCCATTCGTTTTAAGCTATCCATGCCTAATGATGTTAAAGCAACATTATCCTTTATCTGTGTTTTCAAGCTTGATGCTAATAATTCATGCAATGGATTTTTTTGTTTTGATAGTTTTTGATTAATATTCTTACTAACCTCAAATCGTTTTACCTTACCTGTGGGTGTTTTAGGAAACTTACCTTTGTAAACACTCCATGAAGCTATCTGTTGATGTTGTTCAAGCTTTTTATTCACATTTTCAATTATTGTTTTTGGATCACCTTTTTCTAGTATTAAAACAGCATGAATCCTGTTGTTTTTTTCAATAACACAGCTTTCTTTAACATATTTATTAAGCTCTTTTTCAATATCATGCGGATAAACATTTAAACCAGCTTCTGTTACAATAATGTCTTTTTCCCTGCCTTTGAAATAAAGATACCCTTTTCTTATTTCACCTATATCACCAGTTTTAAACCATCCTTCATCAAAACATTCTTCTGTTTTCTTAGGTTTTTTATAATAACCCCTCGTAACATTCGGGCCTTTTACTTGTATCTCATTATTCTTAATCCGAACCTGGACATTGCTTAGAGGTTTTCCAATACTATACCTTCTTTTTCTAAAAGGAAGATTTGTGGTTATTATAGGCGAGGTTTCTGTTAAACCATAACCTTGCAATAATAGAACTTTTCTGCTCCACCATTTTTCTAAGTCCTTAGATAAAGAAGCTCCACCAACCCCTATTACTCTAAACTGTATACCTAGTAATCTTGTTAATGATTTTCCTCTAGATTGAATAGCTTTTTTAAGACCTTCTAAAATCCCTGGCACAGCTATCATTGTATTTATTCTTTTGTATCTTATCAGGTCAATTATATCAGAATACCTTACAGTGTTTGGATAAAGAATAGTTGAATTATTTGATAATTGTAAAAACAATCCACTGCACTGCTCTAACATATGGCTTAATGGCAGAAGACTTATTGCTTTTAACTTAAAACAAAATGCTTTTCTTACTGTCTTAACATTTGAATAGATGTTTCCATGTGTTAAAACAACCCCTTTTGGAACACCAGTAGTTCCAGAGGTATATATGATCTCTGCAATATCATCTTTAGAAGTTTGTGTAACAGACCTATTTTCTTTTAGATTTTTAGTTATCTTTTCTAGGTTATCTAGATCCAAGAAAACAAGTTTTGGTTTTGTTTCCTTGATTATCTTTTTCCTTAGATTTGCAGAGGTATGAAAATCTAAAGGAACAACTATAATCCCTTGCCTTAGACAAGCTAACATTAAAACAACATAATTCACAGAATTCAGCGCTTGTATAAGCACTCTATCACCTTTTTTTAGTTTCTTATTTTTAAGATAAGTCTCTGTTCTCAGCATCCTCTGCTTTAATTCCTTGTATGTTGTATCATAAGTCCTATATCCTTTTCTCTCTAAAAAAGCGATCTTCCCTTTAAACGGAATTAAATCTACAATGTTCATTATTTCACACCTTTCTCACATATGATAAAACAATTGCTCCTGCCAGGAACAAGCCAATGATCACAAAGAGGGCTTGTTTAAACCCGAAAACAACTGCTGCACTGCCAAATAAAAAAGGTCCAATAACACCACCAAACTTCTCTGTCAAACCTTGGTAGCCTAATAATTCAGCTACTTTGTCCTTGGGTGCTAATTGTATTAGCATAGGCCTTGTAATTGTCCAAATAGCTCCTAACAAAGCTCCACCAAATATACCTGTCATTATGAATGTAGCGTAAGTTGTTTTCAGGTATAGACCAAAAATAACCACTACCCACAAAGATAAAACTAAGGTCAGGGTTTTTTTATGGCCTAGTTTATCTGTTATCTTCCCTGAAACAATAGCACCAACCCCACTAGCAAGTGCCATTAACACGTATAATGGTAGGAATTGTATGACTGTTAATCCAATTTGATCTCTAGCATACAAAAACAAAAAGATTATAGCAGTGTTTGCAGCATCGACGTACAAGAATGAGGATAAAAGGAAAATCCACAATGATTTAAACTTTTTAATCTGTTTTATTGTAGTTAAGACCCTTTTAACACCCTGCTTAAAATGATACCATTTTATCTTTATTCTAGAACTTTCTTTAACAAAAGCAAAAGTAAATAATGAAAACCCGAAAAAGAGTACAGCTGTTAGAATAAATACTACTCTTATCCCTATTATTGTTTCATGCCCATAGAATAAACCCACTGCATAAGCTAATCCAACGCTTAGTACTGTACCTAGATAGCCAACAGCAGTACCTATCCCGCTGATCCACCCTATATTGTCTTTAGTTGATATATCTACTAACAACGCATCATAGACATCAAGACAGGCATGGAACGAATAATTAGCCAATAAAGCACATATCAAAACCAAGAATAATCCGAAAAAGCCTGTTAAAAAAGTGAACAAACAACAAATGATTGTGAATATGAACATCAAAAACTTCTTTCTTTGGGTTTGGTCAGCAACTGCTCCAAAAATAGGTACTGTAAAAGCAGCCAATAACATAGAGGTTGACATCACCAAACCAACATGAAAAGCAGTACCTCCTTTAAGAGTAACAAGCAAAGGGAAATATACAGTTATGAATAAAGCTGAGAATATAGTATTGGCAAAGTCGTACATACTCCACCCAAATATCTCTTTTTTAAGCGACATTCTAAACACACCCTTTACTTTAAGCATTATTAGTTAAACTCATTTATAAATATTTTTAAAATATAGTTCTTAGGGTTGTGTCCCAAATGGCCGTCTGTGCCATTATTGTCATTATTGACGTAGTCAATAATGGCAGGCCAGAGGAGACTTTGCTGAGCGTGTTTTGCGAAGCAAAGGCGAGTAGGACTTTTGGGACAGAACCGTTCTTAGTAAACTTTATAAACCCCTCACTAATTCTAGGTACAACATGACAGACGAAGCTAAACAAAAAGATTTGCAAGAGAAATATATGAAGTATCAGATGATTGAGCAGCAGATGCAGCAGTTGCAATTACAAGCTCAGAAGATGGAAGAGCAGCTGGTAGAGTTAATGGTTACAAAACAGGCTTTGGATGACCTTGGCAAGACAGAACCAGGCACTGAGATACATGCTCCTGTAAGTAATGGCATCTTTGTTAAAGCAGAATTGAAAAGCAATGAAACAGTTAGATTAAATGTTGGTGCTAATACTATAGTGGAAAAGACAATCCCAGATGCAAAAAAGCTGATTGACAGGCAGCTTAAAGAAGTTGAGAAGTTCCAGCAGAAGATTGCAGCAGATCTACAGAAACTAGCATTACAAGCCCAAGTTATACAAAAGGATTTAACTGGGTTGGTTGGATAAAACTTGTTCTTATTTTATTGTAAAGAAAGCTTTATAAATAGTTCTAGACTCACTTTTCTAAGGGGGAAATGTAATGTTAGAAGATAGTGATAAACCACCAGCATTGAAGAAACTAGAGACAATCCTTAAAGGAGAAAAGGAATATCAGACTCTAACTGAAGCTTCTGTTATAGATATTTATCGGTCTTTGAAACAAGCAGCTCAGGATACGCAGGCAAGAAAAGCTGGTGTAAGCAAAAAACAAGTTGCACATGAGGTAGGTAATCTTATCCATGACGCTTGTGTAGATTTCTTGGAATATGATCTAAAAAATCGAGAAGATCCTTGGGAAATAGTCCTTACTAAAGGTGTAAGAGCCAGGCTTGTAGATGAATTGCATAATATGGGTGTAGAAGAAGGCTTGAATGCAGAAAAAAGAAGTTCAGAGATGAAAAAGCTTTTCCCTGATTACTATGATCGTGGACTTGATAGGATTATGATGGGCATAAGAAAGAGGCTGAAAAGAGAGTTTCCCTCACATATGGACAGGTATTCTATTGCAGCTTACAGAAACTGGGTGCATAAGAAAGCAGCTGAAGTAATTAATCCTGCTTTAATGAGTTTTATGAAAGAAGATTTTGCTGATTATAATGCTTTTGAGCGAAGCATTAGTTTTAATGAAACAAAGTATATGAGACTTGACTCAGACTTTGAACTACTAGACATACAATTAGGTGTTTTTGAAAACAGATTCTATCTTATCAAGAAACTAGCAGAAGGCATCTCAATTAATACTGAAGATACAGAAGGAATAGCTTGTCTAGAGAAAGATTTTGAAAGAGCAAGAAAGAACATGAATCTATACAAAGTAATCATGAACGCTGAAGAGCTGTTGAAAGGTACAATCAAATCAATGAATGAAAATCTTGATAAGGTGCTAGAAAGTATAGATGGAGCTCTGGACCAGGTTGCATTGATGGAATTCGATAAAGGATTAATAGAGTTCAATGCTCAGGTTAATGGTTATAATAAATTAGGTTATTTCAGTGGTGACAGTTATTCCATTGCATCTTCAACAAAGGCTGTTTTGAATGTGTTCTCCTTATTCATGCAAAAACGTTTAGAAGCTAGAATAGATATGCCTAAGGTTACTAAAAAACTAGACGCTTTCTATAAAGAGTTTGAAGATCTTGAAGAGGGTGATACAAAAGCATTGTTTAGTTTCATGGTCGATAAAGCAGAAGAGTATGGTACATTGTTCCAGAAATTCTTTGACCTAAATGATAATATGAGGGCTAGTTATGTGATTGATAAGCATGTTCTGCCTTCTGTAGAGGGAAGATTAAGAAAAGCAAATGTAGCAGTAAACAAGCAGGTAGCAAATCTTACTAACCAATACATGCCAAAACACGTTGCACTTATGGAGAGGGTTTTAGGATCAGTAGATTTGGATAGTTTTGCTATAGTGCTGGATAATGATTATTCGTCAATCGATGACATGACTAAAGCTATAAGCACTTTAGATTACCCTACTATAATTGAAGTTGGCAATTTCTTAGATGCGCTTTCAACTGAGGTCCAGGGGATATATAAGACTAGGGCAGATGCTATAAGTAAATACCGTAAAAAGATTGAACAGCTAAAATACAAAACAATCTTTCCACATTACACTGAAGTGTTAGGTGAAGCAAAAACCAGAGTTAGTGAAGGAGACACAAGCGTAATTTCAGAGATGCAGCATGTTCCAGGTTTACTAAGAGAGTTCTGTGAAGCTTTGCATACTCCTCCTGATAGTTTAGTTGGAGATTTTGAATCTTTATTGACAAAAGTTGAAGTGCCTACTGGGAGTTATGATGAATTAGCAGTCTATTATGGTCTTCTTACAGTGGAATATGATGGAATAGTGAAAGATTTCTTTGCTATAAGAGATAAAAAAGGCACTAAAGATTACAAGGAGATAAGTGGATTCTTTGCAAGTACTGCATTCCTTCTCCAGAAAAAGCTACCAGTTGACCTTTCTCTGCCAGATAATGAAGAAGATATGACGCATGATCAGAGATGTTACATTGCTAATAAGAAAGAAGCATTGCAAGCAAGACAAAGCATAGAAAACTTCAAATCAAAATTTGTCAATTATGCAGAAGAAATAAAAGAAAACAGGACGAATTTCATCAAAAAGAACCAAAGCAAATTAGCAAAGAATTATAGGCAGGGCAAACCTAGAGAAGCAGAGAACATCTGCAGAAGGCTTGAGACAGCTTATGAAACAAAAGCAGCTGCTTGTGATCTGTTGGCAATTATTAAAGGTAATCATCAATATGCTGAGAATTCTGAAGCCTATAGGCAGGAGGGCAGTACTTTAGAACAAAAAAGAATGTCTCTTGAAAGAATGTATAATCATCTCTGTAAAGAAGCAAGGCCTGTTGCGTTTAAGGTAAATTATAATGATCTTGGTAAGCTTGAAGGAAAGATTAAGTTAGATTTAGATGATTATGATGCAAATCTCCATGAGGAAGCAGTTCAAGAAGCTTTCCAGAACATAGTTGCAGGAGATGTTGAGGAGATGTCAGCTATAATCCAAAGCATAGGACCAGGCAAGAAACTAAGTGATGATCAGCAAAGAGCTATAACAGACTTTACAGATGAGTATAGGACCAGACCGATTACAAGATTAGTCAATTGTTCTAGATTATTTGGGCCTGTGAGTAAGTTGGTAGATCTTATCTTAAATTATCATGTGTCCTATGCAGACCTAACAGATGAATCCCAAATCAACTATGAGACTGTACCTTATCTTAGGCAGTTGGCCATGCCTATCGCACAACAATTTATAGCTAAATACTGTAGAACAAAACAAAAACAAAAGCAATAGATTTTTAAATGCCCAATATTTCTCATTCTTAACATGTTTAAGTTCCTAAAGAAAAAGCTGAAAGATACAGTAGGCAAGTTCAGCAAGAAAATAGAAGAAGAAGGCGTAGAAGAAGAGACTGAAGAAGAAGAGGTAGTAGAAGAAGCGCCTGAGAAAGAAGAAAAGAAAGGTTTTTTTTCTAGGGTTTTTAAGAAGAAAGAAAAGGTTGAGGAAGTAGAAGAGGAAGCAGAGGAACCAGTAGAGGAAGAAGTTAAAGAAGAAGTAGTTGAAAAAGAAGAAAAGAAAGTTAAAAAAGAAGAAATAACAAAAGAAAAAGAACCACTACCAGAAGAAAAACCAGAAACTAAAGAAAAACCACC